>JAUVPO010000060.1 GCA_030598625.1 Deferribacteres bacterium
CAGTCATTTGTCATTCCCGCAAGCCCCGAACAAGTCGGGACAGGCTCCGCGCATCGGGAATCCTTCTGTAAAAAGATTCCGGACGAGCCGGAATGACAGAAAAAGGCACTAAATAAACGAACTCTAAACATTTTTACGCTGCATATAAGCCCTGACAAATTTGGCCTCTTCATAACTAACCGTACCTTTAAAATGCTCAATGACGGGGTTGAGCTGCCAGGACTGGAGTGTCAGGAACAGCTTGCCGATCCTGTCGCGCCTTTCAGGGTCGACAAGTCGGTCAATGTCCATGTCCCGGCCAGCCATTATCAACTGTTCAAAATGACTCGCAATGGTTGATATTGCAAGATTACGCGCCTTTGCAATTTCCTTTATTGAACGTCCTTCTTTAAAAAAATCGTATGTTTTATTAAATGTCTCCCCTTTTGTTTTATTTCGAACTGGTTCGCAAGACAGGGCGGAATGTTTCTTCTCTGGGATTGAGATGCCCGGATTATCATCAAGATAGGTCTTTATTACCCTTATAAAATCATCTCCATAGCGTTCAAGCTTCGCGTCCCCGATCCCGCTGATCCCCGCCATGCCGGAAATATCCGCCGGATAATGCCTGCACATTTCGTGAAGCGTCCTGTCTGAAAATACTATATACGGAGGCACCTGTTGCACATCGGCCAGTTTTTTACGCACTGTGCGGAGCTTATCGAAAAGAACTTCATCATAGGGACCTAAACCGCCGCCCTTTCCAGCGCCCTGTTTCTTTTCCGGCTCTTCCCTCTTCAACGCGCTTATTTTTTCGTTGCCAAAGAGAATCCCCCTCCCCTTTTCCGTGAGTTTCAATACAGGATACCTGTCGCCATCCTGACATATCGCGTCCTGCGCGAGCAGCTCATCAACTATAAACTGCCAGTGTCTTTTGTCCTTATGACCGCCCGCGCCGTAAGTTTTGACTTCATTGTGTTGCAATTCACGAATGCGTTTTGTGTCGGCTCCGGTAACGATGTCAATAACATGCCTTATCCCGAAGCGCTGTCCCGTCCTTGAGACGGCTGACATTAATATTTGGGCATCGACCGTGGCATCCACCCTTTTAACTGTGCCCGTACAGATATCGCATGCGCCGCAGTTCTCATCCCCGTAATCCTCGCCGAAATATTCAAGAAGCCGGCTTCGCCTGCATGAGTTATGCGACGCATACATGACCATTTTATTCAGTTTATCCATGGCAACGGCCCGTTCCCTGTCATCGCTCATCTGATCAATAAAATATCTGATCCTCGGGATATCTCCCCTGCCGAAGAACAGGACACACTCCGCGAGCTCGCCGTCACGGCCCGCGCGTCCCGTCTCCTGATAATAACCCTCGATGTTTTTGGGCAGGTCCGCGTGAACAACAAACCTGACATTGGATTTGTCTATCCCCATGCCGAACGCGATCGTAGCCACGATGACACTGACTTCATCCCTGTTAAACGCCTCCTGGTTCGTCTTCCTCTCCTCCCGTGTCAGTCCGGCGTGATAAGGGAGGGCCTTGATGCCTTTATGCGTCAATGTGTCCGCCAGAGCAGTTACGGAATCCCTGGTAGTCCGGTAGATTATCCCCGGCTCGTCCTTGTGCTTTGAGAGAAACTCGACAAGTTGGGTATCAAGCCCTCTTTTACTCCTGACCTTATAAAAAAGGTTTGGGCGGTTAAATGAGGCCCGTACCGTAAAAGGAGACCTGAGCCTTAACTTATTGATTATGTCCTTCTCGACCTTAGGCGTCGCCGTTGCCGTGAAGGCGGCAAGAGGGGAATCCGGGAATATCTCTGTAATACGGGAAAGGCCCAGATAATCGGGTCGGAAATCATGCCCCCACTCGGAAATGCAGTGTGCCTCGTCCACTGCAAAGAGAGAGACGGGGACTTTCCTTAGCGTTTCAATGAAACCCTGCATCGCAAAGCGTTCGGGAGCGATATATAAAAGCTCCAGCTTATGATCTTTCAGATCGCGGTACACCGACAACGCTTCACCCTGCAACAGCGAACTGTTTATGAATGCCGCGGCTATCCCGTTTTCGCGGGCAGCGTCCACCTGGTCTTTCATCAGCGAGATGAGCGGACTAATCACAACAACAGTCCCTTTTGTAATCTTGGCAGGCAGTTGATAGCAGAGCGATTTGCCCCCGCCCGTGGGCATTACCGCAAACACGTCTTTCTTAGCGAGTATGTTTTTTATAATGACTTCCTGGTTGGGCCGGAACGACTCAAACCCGAAGACATTTTTTAAAGTATCAATCATACGCGTATTATATTGTTTCAATCTAAATTGAGCGATTTTTATATTTCATTAATAAACGGCCCCGCAGCAGAGCTGCAAGGTATTAAGTCCGTCATTCCGGACAAGCGGGAATGACAAAGCCAAGCTTATTTCCTACCCCTCACAACTGCATATATTCTTTCAGCAGCTTCGGATACACGCGGGGGTTAAAAAGGATGTTCGTCATCATGTAACATTCATGAGTGCAGAAACAGCCATTGTCCCGGATTGAGTTTATTATATTCCGGTTCTCCCTGTTTTTCAATATCTCTTCGATATCATATCCGTTGTCCCTTACATTCCCGAGTTTCATTGTAAAGGATTCACAGGGATAAACATCACCGGATTCCGTGAGGACAAGATTCAACCTGCCCGCATAACAGGGGACCAACGCCCTGTTTTGTACAAACGTTTCATGGATCATGCGGCGCTGCAGGATGTCCTGGGCGGCCTTTATTTTTCCGCCTTTAAAACGGTAAATGCCGGATGCTTTATTTCTCAGGTTTGCAGCCAGCTTATCGATTGTTCTACGGTATTTCCCGATATCAACCTCCTTTAGACCGGGGTCGGCGACAGTTCCCCTGATCAGTGAGACGGTATGAGTCCTTATCCGATCCAATCCTTTGACAAATTCGATAACATCGTCCATATTGTCCTGGTTTGCCGAACAGAACACCGTATTTATGCCGAGTTCAAAATTGGGATATATATCAAGCAACCCGCTCAGGGAATCATATGTTTTCATTGTCCTGTGAAAGCTGCCCTTCCCCCTGATCGAATCATGAATGTCCTCAGTACCTTCAAGGGAAAGTTTTACCGTGATGGTGCTTTTTCCGCAGCATTTCAGGACCGCCTCGATTTTCTTTCTTATTACCTCCGTCATCAACCCGTTAGTGGGAAAAAGGATTATCGAAGGTCTGTTATTTTTGTAAAACACCTCCGCTATTTCAACTATATCCTCTCTTAAAAATATTTCTCCCCCTGAAAAGGCAAGCCACAGGAGTCTTCCCATCGATGATGATATTCTCCGGATTTCATCAAGGGACAGTTCCGGCCTGTTTCCCGATGAAAGGTCCCTGTCGGATAAATAGAAGCAAAAAGGACATGTTGCGTTGCATCTTCCGGTAATGAAAAAAGTCAGTTGAATCGGACTGCGTTTCCGGAAAATCGAAATTGTATGACGAAAAGGTGAATAGGACACTGTTTTACCTCTTAGATAAATATTTTATTATGCCCGCAAATGTACCAATACTTATTGGCAGCGGATAAAGCGCTATATAATAAAGTATGGCCAATCCCGCAAACACAGCGCCTTTAGTATCAAAAAAAGCCCTGAACAGTCTTCTGCTTACAAAAATATTAATTATCAGGACCACTGCCACAGGGAAAAGGATTTCATTTACTTGACTTACCCCCCACCATAAAAGAAGTAACAAATTCAGACCCCATGAGATAACGTTTATTTTAAGTTCCGCTGAGGCGCAACCGGAATCAATCAATACATCCCTGTTTTCAAGAGAATACCTGACCCAGTAACAGGTTTTTTTGACGGCATTGCGCAGTGAACGTATCATGGAAAAATCAAATATGTGCCGGACCTGTATATCGGGATTCATTATTAAGGCGCATCCCGACCTGCGCAATCTGTGACTGAATTCCACATCCTCGATTATCGGCAAAAATTTTTCCGGAAACCCTCCGCTCTCCCTGAAAATCCGGGCATCGACAGCCATTGCATGCGCAGCAATATAATCCGGATTTTCAATGTCCCTGGTTTCAGAGTAATTTACAAAAACAGACTGGAAAATATTAAAAAAACCTTTATCATAAGGCATCCTCGTATATGTCCCGCCTATGACAACCTCAGGCGCTCTTCCGGTAAACGTCCCGTTTATAATTGAAAGTGTGTCCTCCCGCAAGAGACAATCCGCATCCGTAAAGAATATGATTTCTCCTTCACTGTTTTGGGCGCCGGTATTTCTTGCCTTTGAAGTCCCTGAGCGGCTCTCAAGCCGGATAAGTTTACAGGGGAATCTCCTGATAATTTCAATAGAATTGTCTTCTGAACAATCATCAACAACAACCACTTCAAAATTTTCATATTTCGAGGCGAATGCCGCATTAAGACATTCCCCAATAGTTAACGCGTTATTGAAATTGGGAATAACAACCGAAATGTGTTTTTCCATCATCATCTTATCGCATTATGGATTATTAAACCTGCTTTGCACATAATTTCATTTGAAAATATTTAATCCGGATTATAGTATATATTTATTGCATTCCAACTATATTGAACCGGCGCCTCTTAGTAAAGAAAACCGCCGTTGATTTTACAGGCGCTGCTTTATATAGCAAATTCAAAATGATACTATTATAATATACGGATATTCAAATCATGGTAACAGCATGACAAAAAAAATCGCGATAATAGTCAGGGACAGGAAGCAAGAGGCATTGAGGGTTGCCGTCGGGGCCACGCTTTCAAATGACGAAGTAAATGTATTTATTATGGATGACAGGTTGCAAGAGTATGAGGAAACAAATATTAATCTGCAAATGTTGACTGATCTTAAGGTCAAAATATTCACCAATAATCCGGAAAATCAATTTGAGCAGAGGACCACGGAGGAAATCGCCAGTATGCTGCCTGCATATGATGTCGTAATTCCCTACTGAGCATCCACAGCCTTGACTCACATTGACAAATCATTCGTATAAGTCTAAGATTATAAATAAAATCAATTTTTTTTGAGGTAAACATGTTACAGGAAATAGAAGAAATAACACCAACATCAAGAAGACTTAAAATCAGTATTCCCCCTGATGTTATCAAGTCCGAGACCGACTCTGTGTACAACAAAATCCGGACAACTACCAGGATTCCCGGTTTCAGGCCGGGGAAAGCGCCCCAGGCCATTCTCATAAAAAAATTCGGCAAGAACGTGGAAGCAGAGGTCATAGAAAAGATCGTTCCCCAATTTTACATGGAGGCAATCAAGGAAGCAAAAATAGAACCTGTCAGCTATCCGAACATAGACGATAAAATAGAATTAAAACCCGGTCAGCCTCTTTCTTTTACGGTTACCGTAGAAATAAAACCTGATATCCGGGACGTAGAATATGAGGGGATTGTCCTGAAAGAAAAAACTGTTACGGTAGAAGAAGACGGGGTGGAAAAATCCATAAATCTACTGCAAGAGAGTAAAGCCCTGTTCTCGGTAACAGAAGATAAAATAATGGATGGGGATATGGCCATAATAAACAGTGACGCATTTGTTGACGATCAATTAATCGAAGACCTGACTTACAAGGAATTCCCTTTTATTTTAGGCTCTGACGCAATGCCCAAAGAGTTCAGCAGTGCATTGACGGGAAAGAAAAAAGGAGATACCGCAGAGGTAATTGTGGATTTCGAAGGCGATCTTCCAAACAAGATGATTGCAGGGAAAAAAGTCTTGTTTAAGGTCTTAATATCAGAAGCCAAAAAGAAGAATATCCCCCCTTTAGATGACGAGTTTGCAAAGGAAGCTGATTTTAATAATATGGATGAGCTGCGAAACAGCATACGCGATAATCTGACCATGAGAAAAGAAAGCCAGATAAATATGGAATATAAGAAAGAAATATTAAACGAACTAATAAGAAAACACGACTTTGATGTTCCTGAATCCATGGTCCAGACAGAGATCCAGTCTCTTATTGACCACGCAAAGCAGAATGCTGAAAGAAAGGGCGAGACCATAAAGCCGGATGAAGAATTAAAAAAAGAATATGGGTCGACCGCAAAAGAGAATATTAAGAGTGTGATCCTCCTTGAAGCAATCGGGAAAAAGGAAAATATAGAAGCAACGGACGATGATATTAAAAATGCAATCAAGGAGATCGCGGCCCGCAATAACCTCAAACCGGAAGAAGTAACAAAGCTTTATACGGTGCGGGAAGGTTCTATGGATGCGTTAAAGAGCAGGCTGTTTGCCGACAAGGTGCTGGAATTCATATTGGGGAAAGCAACCATTCAGAGTTAAAAATTTGCAGGGGCTTATTGCCATAAGCCCGCACGGAATCAAGTATTGAGAATTAACAACCGAATAATAAGGAAAATTTAGTTTCTCGGTTTCAAATTTTCCACTTTCAAATTTGAAGGAGAGGATATGAGCATAATTCCCATAGTAATAGAACAAACCGGAAGGACGGAGAGAGCATACGACATATATTCCAGACTTCTTAAAGACAGGATCGTTTTTATTGGAAACCCTATAGATGATATACTGGCAAACACCGTTATAGCACAGCTTCTCTTCCTGCAGACCGAAGACCCTGACAAAGATATTCACCTGTATATTAATTCCCCCGGTGGAGTTGTTTCAGCCGGCCTTGCCATTTATGACACCATTCAATATATAAAGCCTGACATTGCCACGTACTGTATAGGCCAGGCGGCCAGCATGGGCGCGCTCCTGCTTACCGCAGGAACAAAGGGTAAAAGATTCGTCCTCCCGCATTCGCGCGTAATGATACACCAGCCTATAGGGGGCTTCTACGGCCAGGCAACGGATGTTGAGATTCATGCCAGAGAGATTTTGAAGATGAAGGAAAGTCTTAATGGAATTTTGTCTAAACATACAGGTCAGCCTCTTGATAAGATTCAGATGGATACGGAGAGAGACTTCTTTATGTCCGGGCCGGAGGCCAAAGATTACGGCATTGTTGATGAAGTAATAGAAATAATAAAAAAGAAAAAGGGATAAATCATGGACGAAAAAAAAGCAGCTGACAAATATGGCAGTTCCCTGAAATGTTCTTTTTGCGGCAAGAGCCAAAAAGAGGTCAGAAAACTCATTGCAGGCCCCACTGTCTATATATGTGATGAATGCGTCAGTCTGTGCAATGAGATAATGGCTGAAGAGTTTGACTCTTCTTTTGACATCAATATCTCCGGGAAACTCCCGACCCCTAAAGAAATTAAAAGTTTTCTTGATGATTACGTTATTGAACAGGACCTGGCAAAGAAAACCCTCTCAGTCGCCGTTCACAACCATTACAAGCGAATAAACAGCCCCCAGCAATCAGAGGTTGAGTTGCAAAAAAGCAATATCATGCTGATAGGACCAACCGGGACTGGAAAAACTATTCTTGCCCAAACGCTCGCCAGGACCCTCGATGTCCCCTTTACAATCGGCGATGCCACAACACTCACAGAAGCCGGTTATGTCGGCGAGGATGTAGAAAATATAATACTTAAACTTCTGCAGGCGGCAGACTATGATGTGGAAAAGGCGCAAAGAGGCATCATATATATTGATGAAATAGACAAAATAAGCCGCAAGACGGAAAACGTATCAATAACGAGAGATGTATCCGGCGAAGGTGTCCAGCAGGCGCTTTTAAAGATCATTGAAGGCACTGTAGCCAATCTTCCGCCCCAGGGTGGAAGGAAGCATCCACAGCAGGAGTTTGTTCAGGTAAATACGACAAATATTTTATTCATATGCGGCGGCGCCTTTATCGGCCTTGAGAAGATCATAGAAGAGAGGCTCGGAAAGAAGACAGTCGGCTTTGCTTCTGAGCCGGCAAGCAGGCACAAAAAGAAAATAGGTGAAATATTGAAGCTTACCCAACCACAGGATTTGATAAGGTACGGTCTTATCCCTGAATTCGCAGGACGTCTTCCGGTCGTAGCAACCCTGGACGAACTCGGAGAGTCCGCACTCGTCAGAATCCTTACGGAACCAAAAAACGCGCTGATAAAGCAGTATCAAAGGCTGCTCTCTTTTGATAATGTAAAACTGAAGTTCACCGGCAAGTCTTATGCAGCGATAGCCAGGGAAGCCATAAAACGCAAGACAGGCGCCCGGGGGTTGAGGGCTATCCTTGAGGATGTCATGCTCGACGTCATGTATGAAGTGCCGTCCCAAAAGAATATCGACGAATGCGTTATAACCGAAGATGTTATAAACAAGAAGGAAAAACCTATCCTTACCTACAGGGAACAAGCCGAGTCAGCGTAGAATTTTAACAATCATTGAACAATTTTATGCTAAAAGCGGGAATCCGGAAAATATAAAGGAACCCGATTCCTGTTTTTCATCCTTCACAGTACTACGGAGAACGGTCCGCAGGAATGACAAATCTTGGTTACACCTTGAAACGCCCTATTAGATCCTCCATTAATGCGGTATATCCGTTCAACTTTCCAAATATGATTTGAGCAACCTTTTCTTTGTAGGTGTGTGATGTCATATTCCTGTCATCAGTCATCTCAAGAAGTTTGATGGTCTCATCCTCTTTTACAATACCTACACTAAATATTTCCCTGAAACAGGCCTTTGGTGAATTGCAGACTATCCCCTCTTTTATCCTCAGGTACTCTTTGATAAATTTCCAGAATGCCTCAAAGGTATATTCAAATCGTTGTATGGCTGCGTCTCTTACGATAATGGAAAAGGGTTCCTGAAGTATGTCCCTTAATGTTCCAATTGCCTTTTTAGCATCTTCATATCTGATTTCTAATCTTTCCAGACCACTGCCTCCTTTAATGCCATTTCTTTAAATTCCTCCGATATAGTAGAGAAGTCCACAATTTCCACCTTATAGGGAATATTCATTTCATCTATATATTCACGAAGCAGAACAAGTTTCTTCCTGTCAGCGCCCTCCCCTATGATTATACCTATATCAACGTCCGAGGTATTTACCGAATCTCCTCTTGCCCTCGAACCAAATAACACCACCTTTACATCCTCGTCCTTGAGAAAGCTTAATAACACATCTTTAAGTTTTTCGATATAATTAATATGAGCGCCGGATACTCTGCCGTTATTTTTTACCTCACGCATTGTTCAACCCCTCATCAGACGAATCCTGATAAACTTTAAATATAATAACACGATATCATCATATATACACTTTTTCTATTACCTGGTTTTTCTCTGCATCCGTAAGCCTTCATTCACTTAAATTGTCTGATATTTTATCAGACTCGATTATGTTGGCTATAATCAACACAAGACA
>JAUVPO010000044.1 GCA_030598625.1 Deferribacteres bacterium
CGGTTGCGACAGGACCTCCGCCCGCGGTTTCATGCTCAATAATTTCCTTTTTCGTATCAGGAGCAGGAAAGGAGTCTATGATAAAAAGGTTGTCGAGAGAGCACTGGCCGAGTCCGATGACTTTCATAAGTATAATCATAAAAATGTTAAAGAGAGAAAGCAAGCAAATTGCCGGATCGTAATAGTAGAGTGATGGAGAAATGGAGCAGTGGCATTATTTAAAGTTAATGAGAGAACAACAAAAAATAGTTGTTGTTTTGACATTTTATTTTCTTTTCTTTTATTCTTACCACTATGAAGAAACTATGGGCTGGAAGGTTCAATGAGAAGACGGAAAGCGCGGTTGAGCGTTTCACGGAGTCCGTCTCTTTTGACGCGCGTTTGTGGAGGCACGATATCGATGGGAGCATTGCGCATGTAAAGATGCTCGGGAAGCAGAAGATCATATCTCCAAAAGATACGGCAATGATCGTTACGGGACTGAAGGAAATAGCGGATGAAATTGAAGCCGGAAAATTCCGCTTTAAGGAAAGCCTCGAGGATGTGCATATGAACATAGAACATGCCCTTATCAAAAAGATTGGCCCTGTCGGCGGCAAGGTCCATACTGCAAGGAGCCGCAACGACCAGGTGGCGCTTGACCTCAGGCTCTACCTAAGAGATGAGATAAAGGAGATTGTTAAACTGGTCAAGGCGCTGCAAAAGGTCCTTGTGAATCTTGCGGAAAAGCATATTGATATTATTATGCCGGGTTATACGCATCTCCAGAGGGCGCAGCCTGTGCTTCTTTCACACCACCTGCTTGCGTATTACGAGATGCTTGAACGGGACAGTGCAAGGTTTATGGATTGTCTGAAGAGGGTCAATGTGATGCCTCTTGGCTCAGCGGCGCTTGCGGGAACGACGCTGCCGATAGACAGAAAATATGTCGCCGGGCTTCTAAAGTTTCCGGCAGTGACTGAAAACAGCATTGATACAGTGTCTGACAGGGATTTTGTAATTGAATTTATTTCAGCGTCAGGAATCCTGATGACGCATCTTTCAAGGTTTTCAGAGGAAATCATCCTGTGGAACAGCGAGGAGTTTGGCTTTATTGAACTGCCCGATGCGTTTACTACAGGCTCAAGCATCATGCCGCAGAAGAAAAACCCGGACGTCCTTGAACTTGCAAGAGGCAAGGCAGGGAGGGTATACGGGAATTTGATGACGATACTTACTGTTATGAAAGGACTGCCGCTTGCGTATAACAGGGACATGCAGGAAGACAAGGAGCCTTTGTTTGACACGGTTGATACAATAAAGTCATGCCTTGCTATTTTAGTTAAAATGATGCCGGGGGTGCGGTTCAAAAAGTCTGAAATGGAAGAGGCGACAATGGCCGGATTTCTGACGGCCACGGATATCGCGGAATACCTTGTAAAAAAAGGCATGCCTTTCAGGAAGGCGCATGCTGTTGTCGGTAAAACCGTTAAATACTGCATTGATAGAGATATGAATTTAACGGACTTGAGGTTGAATGAGTTGAGAAATTTTTCGGAGCTGATCGGCGAGGATATCTTTCATTGTATCGCCGTGAAGGCTTCTGTTGAGGGAAAGAAATCTTTTGGCGGAACATCCGGTAAAATGGTGCTTGCCCGAATTAAAAAAATCAAAACCGGGAAATGAGAAACAGGAAAGACAATAAAAAAGATAAACGGCTGTCTCAAGTTTTATTTTTATTATTGCTGGTTTCCTGTTTTTTGTTCTTTATATCTTCTGTTGCGTGCGGCAGGAGAGGCGATCCGGTCCTGATAGAGCATTATAATGATATTGTCGATGAAAGAGATTTGGATAATAATGCAAAGAATGCAGTGGAATCAGGCGATATACCAACTAAGGAGCATGATGCCGATAAGGAAGAGATTAAGGCGATTGCGCCTGATACACCAACCGGTCTGGTTGGTGTATATACCCGGAAAAGCATAGTACTTACGTGGAATGAGATGACCGGGCAGAATGTCAGATTTTACAATGTGTATCGGTCTTCCGGAGATAATGATTTTATATTTGCCGGAGAGACGGTTACTCCCGCGTTTACTGATAATAATATAGATAAAAATGTACAATATTATTATAAAATTACCGCTGTCGGAGAGCTTGAGAGTCTTCCATCAGATAAAATTGGGATTAAAACGGGAATTCGTTAATAATGAAAGAAAAAATATTAAAGGCATTTAAAGATAGTATAGCCGTCAAGGAGAAATTTGTTAAGGAGAATATTGACTCAATTATTGAAGTGTCAAGGCTACTTGCCGATACATTCAACAGGGGCGATAAACTATTGCTTTTCGGCAACGGCGGCAGCGCAAGTGACGCCTCTCACATTGCTGCTGAATTTGTTAACAGGTTCAGGAAGGAACGCCCCGCTTTTCCGGCCGTGGCCCTGAATACCGATATGGCTGTCCTGACTTCCATTGCTAACGACTATGATTATGCGGATGTTTTTGTGCGCCAACTCAAGGCGCTTGCCCGGGAAGGTGATGTGGTAATTGCCATCAGCACCAGCGGGAATTCTCCAAACGTTATCAAAGCGGTTGAGGCCGCAAAAAGGAAGAGATTAAAGACAATAGCATTTACGGGAGCCAAAGGCGATAAACTGGCTTCTAAATGTGACTATGTCTTTTCTGTTCCGTCCGGTAATACTCCAAGAGTACAGGAGACCCATATTACCCTTGGTCATGTCCTCTGTCAAATGGTGGAAGAACTGCTCTTTGAAGCCCACAGGAATAAATAGTCCATTGAAAAAGATTGCTTTATTTTTGATTCCTCTTTTGATCTTACCCCTGATTTCAGATGGAGAAACGCATTTTCTGAAATTAAGGGCCACTCATCAACCCGATTTTTTAAGGATTGTGCTGGAAGGGGAGAAATCCGTAATAAACAGGGCCTCGGTATATCAGAGAGAGCAGAATATAATTGTTGCCTTCCCTGATACCGATTTTTCAATTCAGACGGAAAAAATCGTCGTAGCTTTTAAGAAGGTAGATGGAAATACGGTCGAGTTTTATCCCGGCAACTTTAGAGGGTTAAATATTTTTACTATGGAACATCCGTACAGGCTTGTTATAGATGTGTTTCTGGAAAAGAAGATGATGGACCAGGTCCCTGAAAGACCGCGTCGGGAAGAAAGCAGGGAAACGGGGACAACAAAGATCAGAAAAATTGTAATAGACCCGGGACATGGGGGTTATGATTACGGTCTCGTAAAAGATAATTATATAGAGAAGATCGTTGTGCTTGATATCGCCAGGACATTGAGGGCGCTTACGAATATAGGTTCTTTCCGGAGTTATCTAACCAGGGGCAGCGACCGGTTAATGACCCAGAGTGAAAGAGCCGAATATTCAAACAGCAAGGATGCGGATATCTTCATCAGTCTCCATATCGGCAACCACAGCGATGTCGTGATTTATGTTCCCGTTATTACAGGGCATGTATCTGATGATATAAAACCATATCTGAATGACAAAGGCCAGGAGGAATATATGAAGGAGACAATCAGTCTTCTTAACGCCATGAAGGAGGCGGTAATAGACGATCTGGGTGATGATATGTTATCAGTGCGACCACTTCCTTACAGTGTCCTTTCAAAAACAGAAGCAGCGGCCCTTATGATTGAACTGCCGTCTTTTGAAGACGCTTATTATATTGAAGAGTTTAAAACGGAAATTGCAAATATCTTACATAAAGGGCTATACATTTATGAAGAATTCAAAGCGAAATAATAATAAAAACAAAAGGAAAAGAGTCTGGCTTTATCCTCTTGTTCTCGTTGCGGTTTTTACGATCAGTACAGGCGTGAGTTATTTCTATTTCAAGGATGAGTTTATGTTTAAATCTTCTTTTATCGCCGATATTGAGTCAAGGCTCGCTAAATCCTTAGAGAAGGAAGATGAGAAAGCTTCTTTCAGACTGTATGAATCCGGCGAGGTTGGTCCGTCAATTACAAACGGCATGGTTTTCAGAAAGGACACATTGCTCGTTATCGCGGAGGATATAATAAGAAATCATGTAGAGCCTTATGATGTAAGGCTTATGGATCTGTATGTGGATAAAGAGGGTGTAGTCTATATTGACTTCGGCAGCGAAATAAAGAAAAACTTCAAGGGAGACGCCCTTGAAGAATTAAAGATTATTTACGGATTGTTCAATGGGATGAAATCAACATTTCCCGGGTTTACCGCCCTGAAGATTTTAATCGATGGCAGAGAGGATGAAAGTTTTGGCGGTCATATAGACATATCAAAACCGATAGGAGAAGAAATTGCGGAAAGTATCTAATGAAATGCCCATAGGTATTTTTGATTCAGGGGTCGGCGGCCTTACGGTTATGAAGGAGATAATGAAGTTATTGCCTGAAGAAGACATTCTTTATATCGGTGATACTGCGAGAGTGCCGTACGGGACAAGGTCTCCTGAGACCGTCTCGAGATATTCCCTTGAAAATGCCCGCTTTCTCATGTCTAAGGGGATCAAGGTCCTTGTGGTTGCCTGCAACACATCATCTGCTGTAAGCCTTGCTTTACTGAGGGAAAAATTTCCTGTTTCAGTTATAGGTGTTGTAGAGCCCGGAGCCAGGGCTGCCGTTGAAAGGTCAATTTTAAAGAGAATAGCGGTTATTGGAACAGAGACTACAATTAAGACCGGTTCTTACGAGCGGGCAATTAGAGAAATAGATAATTCTATTGAGGTATCCGGAATAGCCTGTCCGCTCTTTGTCCCGATAATTGAAGAGGGATGGCTTGAAGGAGATGTGGTGAATCTTACCGTAGAGAAATATCTCTCTTCAATAAGATACAATAATGTGGACACCCTGGTGCTGGGCTGCACGCATTATCCAATGATAAAAAATGTGATTGAAAAATTTGTACAGTTGCCGCTGATAGATTCGGCAGTTGAGACTGCGAAAGAGGTAAAAAGTGTGCTTGAGAAAAAAGATATTCTTTGCAAGAGTAAAGGAGAAGTATCGAGAAACTTCTTTGTCAGCGACTCGCCGGAAAAATTCGCTTATGTGGGCGAAAAATTTTTGGGGCATAAGATTTTAAATATTTTAAAGATTGAGCTGGGTGGATAATGCCTGATTGCAATCCAATTGAATTTTGATCGGAAAAGATAAATTTATACATATACAGAGTAATTTTGGAGGATTTTATAATGCGTCCTGATGGAAGAAGCGCCGACAAGATGAGAAGTATTAAAATCACAAAAGATTTTTTAATGAGCGCGGAGGGTTCCGTACTGATAGAGGTAGGGAATACAAAAGTGATTTGCACGGCTTCGTTTGATGACAGAGTGCCCCCTTTTCTGAAGGACCGAAACAAGGGATGGGTTACCGGTGAATACTCTATGCTGCCCCGGTCTACCTCTACCAGGACTGTCCGTGAATCTTCAAGGGGAAGGGTTGGAGGCAGGACACATGAAATACAGAGGCTTATCGGCAGGGCAATGCGTTCCGTTGTTGATCTCACGGCATTGGGTGAGAGAACTGTCTGGCTTGACTGTGATGTTATACAGGCGGATGGAGGGACCAGGACGGCTTCAATAACAGGGGCGTTTGTAGCTCTTAAAGATGCCGTAAACCGCGCAATGGAGGATGGAATCATTGGGAAACAACCGGTAAAGGACTACGTTGCCGCAGTGAGTGTGGGTATTGTTAATGGAGAGCCCGTACTTGATCTCTCGTACGAAGAGGATTCAGCTGCGGAAGTTGATATGAATATTGTAATGACGGCCTCGGGGAAATTTATAGAAGTGCAGGGTACGGCTGAAACACAGCCGTTTGACATGAAGCGTCTACAGGGAATGCTGGATCTCGCTGAATCAGGGATTAAAGAGATCGTGGCTGTTCAGAAGGACGTACTTGGGGAATAAAAAGTTGTCGGTTATTGATTAATCTAATAACAATTAACGGATAACGATTTGTGGGCTCTTGATCTTGGTATATAAAAGCATCAAAAAATGGCCTGAGAATGAACGGCCGAGGGAAAGGCTTCTTGAATCCGGCGTTGACGGCCTGAGCACTGCCGAGCTTTTCGCGATAATTTTGAGGACCGGCGGCAGAAACAAGAGCGCCATCGGGCTTGCGAGAGAGGTGCTGATGCGCTTCAGCAGCCTGAAAGAAATAGAAGATGCGGCAATAGCTGAATTTGCGGACATAAAAGGCATGGGCAGTGCAAAAATCGCCCAGATAAAGGCTGCCTTTGAACTCGGCAAAAGACTGTTGCGGTGTGAGAAGGGCGCCGGGTTTGCAAACCCGTCTTTTAAAAACAGCAGGGAAGTCTATGAATATTACAGGCCAAAATTTTACGGCCTCAAAAAAGAAAGATTTCTCTGCGCCCTGCTTGATACGAAAAACAGGGTCTTCAGGGAAAAGATTGTGTCTGAAGGGACGCTGACATCCTCACTTGTACATCCTCGAGAGGTATTTCGAGACGCGATAAAAGAAGCCGCGGCCTCTGTACTGTTTATCCACAATCATCCAAGCGGGGACCCGAATCCGAGCAGGGACGACATAAGCATAACAAGGAGACTTGTAGAAACCGGGAAAGTTGTCGGTATCAGTGTCCTTGACCATATTGTTATTTCCGATGGGAAATATCTGAGCCTGATGGAAAAGGGCTACATGAGTTAACCGCTTTAGAGTCTTATAACTATCATTAATTTCACAGAAAAACATTAACTACATGATTTTTTCATGCAAATAGTCTACAATGTTTTACCAAGTGAATCGCGGGATTGCTGGTTTATGGTTTAAATTGCCACGTAACTCCGCTCCTCTCATTGGCAATTGTTAAAAAATAATATCGGGATAATCAATTTTATTTTCAATCTGATTTATTAAGGAGGAAGAGATGTCAAAGGTTCAAAGGGCGTTAATAAGTGTTTCCGACAAAACGGGAATAGTCGAATTTGCACAGAGCATATACAAGCTTGGCGTAGAGATACTTTCAACCGGTGGAACAGCAAGGACTTTAAAGGATGCGGGTATTGCCGTTAAAGATGTATCTGAACATACCGGGTTTCCGGAAATGATGGATGGGAGGTTGAAAACCCTGCACCCAAAAATTCATGGTGGACTGCTGTGGAGAAGGGACAATCCCGGTGATAAAGAAGAAATAGAGAAGCACGATATATCATCTATAGACATGGTAGTTGTCAATCTTTATCCCTTTGAGCAGACAGTGTCGAAGCCCGATGTCAAATTTGAAGATGCTATTGAAAACATTGACATAGGCGGGCCTACCATGTTGAGGGCTGCTTCGAAGAATTTTAAAGATGTAATTGTCATTGTCGACCCTGATGATTATTCAAAGATTATTGACGAATTGAATTCCGGCAATGGAGAGGCAAGTTACGAGACCAAATACTATCTTGCCAGAAAAGTTTTTGCTCACACTGCCCGTTACGATACATTGATTTCCAATTATCTCAACAGGAAGGCTGAGCCCGATAATCCGTTTCAGCCAAATATTAATTTGAGTTTCAGCAAAATAAGCAGTCTGAGATACGGTGAGAATCCACACATGAAGGCGGCGGTATACAGGGAGCCTTTATATAGCGGGCTGTCTCTTGTTGACGCAAAGATACTTCAGGGCAAGGCGATGTCCTTTAATAACTACCTTGATTCGAGCGCCGCAATCGATCTCGCGAAGGAGTTTAAGAATCAACCGACGGCGGTTATTGTCAAGCACAATAATCCATGCGGCGTGGCAGTGGATGAAACCATTTCAAAGGCATATAAGAATGCCTTTGAAACAGACCCTATTTCAGCTTTCGGGGGTGTTATTTCATTGAACAGGAATGTTGATGAAGCGACCGCAAAAGAAATACTGCAGCTTTTTGTTGAAATAATAATTGCTCCCGGTTTTGATGCGGATGCGTTGAAACTGTTAAGCGGTAAACCCAATATCAGGCTGCTTGAGCTGAATATAACGAAAGATATCGCCGGATTTGAGATGAGAAAAATTCAGGGAGGCCTGCTTGTTCAGGAGCGGGATACGGGAATGATAGAGGACCTGAAGTCTCTGAAGGTTGTTACGAAAAGACAGCCGACCGATGATGAATATGCCTCATTGGCGTTTGCGTGGAGGATATGCAAGCATATGAAGTCGAATGCCATTATTTATTCTTCAAAAGAGCGGACGCTTGGTATCGGCTGCGGGCAAACCAGCAGGGTTGATTCCGCAAGGCTTGCCGCAATGAAGGCCGGAAATTTCAGTATATCACTTAAAGGGTCTGCAGTTGCATCAGATGCTTTTTTCCCGAACAGAGACGGTATCGATGTGGTGGCAGAGGCTGGAGCAACAGCTGTGATACAGCCCGGAGGGTCGATAAAGGATGCGGACACCATTGCAGCCGCGGATGAGCACAATATGGCTATGGTGTTTACGGAGATGAGGCACTTCAGACACTAATTAAAAAACGGTTTCATCTGTTTGAACCGTTGAAACCGTTTTGTTTTGATTAGTTGAATTACAGGAGATTTGTATGAAGGTTTTAGTAATCGGAAGCGGTGGCAGGGAGCATGCCCTTGTATGGAAGCTCAGCCAGAGCTCAAGGGTCGACAAGGTGTTCTGTGCGCCGGGAAATGCGGGGATTTCCGGGATTGCAGAGTGCATAGACATAAAAGCGGATGATGTTGACGCATTATTGAATTTTGTCAAATATGAATGGATCGATCTGACGGTTGTCGGACCTGAGGGCCCGCTTACAGCCGGTATCGTCGATACCTTTGTAAAAGAGGGGCGCAGAATTTTTGGCCCTGATTCCTCGGGCGCCCGGCTTGAGGGCAGTAAGATATTTGCAAAGGATTTCATGCTCAAATATGGAATTCCAACCGCAGAATTTAAAACATTCTCCTCTTACCTGCAGGCGGAGGAGTATGTAAGGCTCAAAGGAGCGCCCATTGTAGTAAAGGCTGACGGTCTTGCGGCAGGGAAGGGCGTTATTGTGGCTGAAACAGTTGATGAAGCGAAAAGCGCCCTGAAAATGATAATGAGAGACAGGGCATTTGGTGATGCGGGTAACAAGGTACTGGTCGAACAGTGTTTGAAAGGAGAAGAAATATCCTTTATGGTTTTAACGGATGGAAAAACCGTGGTCCCTCTTGCTACATCACAGGACCATAAACGGATTTTCGACGGTGACAGGGGGCCCAATACGGGCGGCATGGGCGCTTACAGTCCGGCGTCTATTGTAACGGAATCTCTGAGAAGCGATATTATGCAGAATGTTATAGATCCGATGATAAAAGGATTGCAGCGCGAAAGAATGAATTACAGAGGAGTTATTTATGTTGGTCTCATGATATGCGACGGAAAACCATATGTGCTTGAATATAATTGCCGGTTTGGCGACCCCGAGGCGCAGCCTATTTTAATGAGACTTGACAGTGATCTCTTTGATCTGTTGAAAGCAACGGCGGAGAGCAGACTTAAAGATGTAAAAGTTTTGTGGAAAGATGACGCATCCGTATGCGTTGTTCTTGCGTCAAAGGGGTATCCCGGTTCTTATGAAAAGGGTGAAACCATTAAGGGGCTTGATTCTTTTAAGGGTGATGAAAATGTAATGGTTTTTCATGCGGGGACGAGTTTAAATAATGGCGAAATAGTCAGTTCAGGCGGAAGGGTGCTGGGAGTAACCGCCCTGGGCAAGGACATTCGCACTGCAAAAGATCATGCATATAAGGCCATAGAGAAAATACATTTTAAAGGAATGCATTATAGAAAGGATATCTCGGATAAGGCGATAAAAAGACAATGATTAGCAGTTATCATTGAGCGCAAGGGAGAAAAAATGAAACCTAAGATTTTAATAATTATGGGCAGTGATTCTGATCTGCCGGTAATGGAAAATACCGGTAAGATGCTGAAAGAATTTGGGATTCCTTACAAGATGACGGTTTCTTCCGCTCACAGGTCCCCCGACAGGACCCTGATACTCGTTATTAATGCGGAAAAATCCGGTGTTGAGGTAGTAATCGCGGGCGCCGGGGCTGCCGCTCACCTTGCGGGTGTCATAGCTTCACACACCACTCTTCCAGTAATA
>JAUVPO010000048.1 GCA_030598625.1 Deferribacteres bacterium
CATATTGATTTATTTGGATTAAGACATGTCAAAAACATGACTCCAAGGATAAATTATTGGCTATTTGGAATCTGCAGGTTATTGTCCTGAAGAAGGTCCTTGGAAGAATTTTTTGGGTGAGGGGAAAAAAGCAAAACGAAAAATAGAATATAAAATCATTTTGATTATAGATCTTACGACATATTTTTTCAGTTGCCATATTCTTAATTCTATATTTTTTAAGCTAAAGAATTAACAACAAAGTTCCGATAATTATCCATAAGATTGAGGAGAGGGATAAACTTTTTTCAAAAAAACACTTAATCCTGACTTTAAATTGGGACAGGAATCCCTTTTAAACAAAGGTCGATAATGCATACGGCGAAACTTACAAAGTTAATAGAAGATATTGATCACACTGATGCCTCGAAAAGGAGAGCTGCTGCGGAAAATCTGGTGGAAGGTGATGAGAGGGCCGTTTATCCTTTGATAAAGGCGCTGCGGGATGAGAATTTCGGGGTACAAGACGCTGCAATGCACTCTCTCATGGAAATAAAAAGAGAGTCCACTGCGTATATGTTGCTGCCGCTGCTCCGGGAAGACGCCTTTTTGAGAAACACAGCGCTCGCTATTATAAAAGAAATAGGTAAAGTTGCTGTTCCCCTTCTCACTATTCTCCTGAAAGACAAGGATGGGCATGTAAGAAAATTCGCTTTAGACCTGATCTATGAAATCCAGTATTGTAATTATCCGGAAAAAATAGTCAAATTGCTCATGGAAGATCCAAATGCAAACGTTAGGGCAGCCGCTGCAAAGACTTTAGGCATATTGCAGCATAAAGAAGCAGTGCCTCAACTCATAAATGCATTAAGGGATGAAGAGTGGGTATGCTTTTCCGCCCTTGAAGCCCTTACCGAATTAAACGATGAGAGAGCTGTAGACTCTATAACTTCTCTTTTAAATAATCCGTCAGAAACAATCAGATATGCAGCCATAGAAACCCTCGGTAAAATCAGCTCTCCACAATCTCGTAAACCCATGATTGAACACTTATCAAAAGCCGATCTCCTGGAAAAAAAGGCGACCATTAAAAGCCTTATCCAGACAGGGACCGTCCCTTCTGTAGCGGGCATATCAGATGACCTTATAAACATGTTAAACGACGGTGAATGGGAAGAAAAAATTATAGCAATTAAAGGCCTGGTTCTTCTTAAAGAAAAAAGAGCAATCTATCATATGATTGATACAGCAGGCTCTTTTGATGTATCAGTCCCTGACAATGATGAAAAAGTATATATAATCAAACAGGCTGTCCAAAGCTTTGGCTGCAACGACTTACTCATCGATACTCTCAGCAACCAATCCCTGAGGTACAGGGGAAAGGCCATAGCCATAGACATAATGGGAGATTTAAGATGTAAAGAAGCAATCCCCATCCTCATAAAACTTCTCAATGACCAATACAGAGATGTTAAACGTTCGATCATAAAGTCCCTTGCCAAGATGGACGATGATAAAGCCAAAGAAACTCTCTTAAACTCTATCAATGATCCCGACAGTCATATCAGGAAGACAGCCGTGACTTCACTTGGTAAAATGGGTGAGATGTCCGCGTTTGAGCCCCTTAAGAATTTACTGCATAAAGAAAAGTACAATGATGTAATTGACGCGTTTATCAAGGCGCTCCTCACCATAAATTCCACCCTGTTTTTATCGCGCATTAATGAATTCAATGAAAATATCCAGGATATTGCAGCAAGATACGCATCAGAGCGTGGTCCAGCGGGGGGTTAATGAATATTTCTCTTGCTGATACAACATTTACACATCTAAGAGACTATATTTATGAAAGAAGCGGTATCTATATATCGGACACGAAAAAATATCTCATTGAAACAAGGGTGGCAAGAATATTACAGGAAAACAAATTTAATAATTTTGAAGATTATTTTCAGTTTATCAAATATGGTTCCAATGGAAAGGATATTAGTAGACTCCTTGATGCCGTGACCACAAATGAGACCTATTTTTTCAGGGAGATGGAGCAGTTTAATGTATTGACTTTCGGGATAGTGCCAAAGTTACTGGAACAAAAAAAAGACTTAAAAAATCTGAAGATATGGTCTGCCGCATGCTCGACAGGTGAAGAGCCTTATACAATTTCAATGATGCTCATGGAGAAACTGAAACGACCGGAATACTTTGAAATATACGCATCAGACATAAGCGAAAGGGCTTTAAGTTCTGCGAAAGAGGCTGTTTATAGCTCGTACTCAGTCAGAAACACACCGGACCCATATTTAATAAAATATTTTTCGACCAGCGAACAATCTTATGCCCTGGATTTTTCCGTTAAGAAAAATGTCAGATTCATGAATGTGAATCTTATGGATGAAAATAAAACGAGAGCATTTCGTGGAATGGATATTATCTTTTGCCGCAACGTACTTATATATTTTGATAACAAGGCGAAACAGAAAGCTGTGGCAAATCTCTATAACAGTCTGAATCCCGGCGGCTATTTGTTTGTAGGGACATCCGAAAGCCTTCATAATGTAACAAGGGCTTTCAGGCCGAATATTATGAATAAGGTAGTTGCGTATCAGAAGCTATGAAGACAAAAAAAATTCAGATAACCATAGAAAGAAAAGAACCAGATTATCACAATTTATCCGTATTTATCTTCAATCAATCTGTGGCTATAAGTGTCTTTCATATTGGAGGAGTATGTTATGAAAATTATGGTTGTTGATGATTGTAAAACAACAAGAAAACTTATCGGACACTATTTGAAATCAAGAGGGCATACGGTCGTATTCGCTGAAAATGGTCTTGATGCACTGGAAAAACTTGGAACAGACAGCGTAAGCATTATATTGACTGATATCAATATGCCGTACATGGACGGCCTGGAACTCCTGAATACCATTCGGGCAGATCCAGGCTTGACAAACATACCTGTCCTGATGATTACAACTGAAAACAACAGGGAGGAAAAAGAAAAGGCTTTAAATAGCGGAGCAAACGGATATCTGGTAAAACCGGTAACAGGAAACGTAATCGCTCAAAAAATAGAAACTATTTTAGAAACTATATTCCCGAAAGGAGGATTTTCAAATGCCTGATTTAAACATGAAAATACTCGTTGTTGATGATTTTTCTACCATGAGAAGGATAATTAAGAACCTTCTAAAACAAATCGGTTATGTAAATATTGATGAGGCTGAAGATGGCGCCGATGCATATTCAAAAATAGAAAACGGAGGTTACGGTTTTATTATTTCTGACTGGAATATGCCTAATATGGACGGGCTTGAACTTCTAGGTAAAATACGGAGCAACGATGAATTAAAACATTTGCCTCTCCTGATGGTTACAGCGGAAGCGGAAAAGGAAAAAGTTATTTCGGCCATTCAGGCAGGTGTCAATAATTATATTGTCAAACCTTTTACAGCAGAAATTTTAAAAGAGAAAATGGACAAGGTATTTGAGACTATAGGGAAATAATTTGTGATAACGGGAATATGAGATATAGATAGTTCAGTTAATGGAGACAAAAAATGCCGGATGAGATGGAAGAAATCATATCCGAGTTTATAACAGAAGCTGTAGAATCCCTTGACAAGATAGAACCTTTATTTGTTGAGCTTGAGCAAAAAGGGCAGGACCAGGACATGCTTAACGATATATTCAGGTCCATGCATACCATCAAGGGAGCAGCAGGATTCCTGGGATTTCAGCCTATTGTGGACCTGGCACATTCAGCGGAAAATATAATGAAAAAGCTCAGGGACGGAGAAATCCCCCTCAACAAACAATTAATGGATGCACTACTCAAGTCTGTCGATATGCTGAGATCGCTCCTGGAGCAATTAAAAGAAAAGGGCAGCGTAGAAGAGGATGTATCTCTTTTGGTGAAGGAATTAGAGACTGCTTTAAGCGCCTCTATTTTAGTAGAAAACAATGTTGAAGATGCACCGTCATCAGCAAAATCGGTTATGCCGGCTGAGCAAGAAACAAAAACATCTGACTTGGCAGAAAACTCCACACCAGTGACAGCCGGAGAAAAACACGAACATTCGCGGATAAGCGCTGAGGAACCGAAAAAAACTCCCGAAACTGTTCAGACAACTGAAAGCGCTATTAAGCAAGCTCAAACTTCCAGTGATGCCGCGCTGCAGTCAAAAGAAGTTGAATCAGGCCAGAAAACAAAAGAGACCGCTCTAAATTTAAGGGTGGATGTCAGCAGGATCGACAAGGTCATGGACCTTACAGGCGAAGTGGTCCTGATAAGAAACAGGCTGTTGAATATATCAACCAGCTATCAACAAAAATATGGCCGTGACCGTTATACGGAGACACTGATGGAGACAGTCTCATTTTTTAACCGTGTAACATCGGATTTACAGGTTGCCGTCATGAAAATGCGGATGCAGCCTATTAAAAAGGTGTTCACTAAATTCCAGAGGCTCGTAAGGGACATTTCCGCATCCGTCAATAAAGAAGTTGAACTACAGATTTTCGGGGAAGGCACCGAGGTTGACAAGTCAGTGATAGAACATATAGGGGACCCAATGACCCATATATTAAGGAACTCTATTGACCACGGCCTTGAAACTACAGACGAACGGATTGCCAAAGGCAAGCCGCCTAAAGGCAGGGTTGTCATAAACACATATCAAAAAGGCAACCAGATAATTATCGAGGTTACAGATGACGGAAAAGGCATTGATATAGACAAGTTGAAGAAAAAAGCAGTTGAAAAAGGTCTGTTAACCGAAGATGAAACCCTTAGCATGTCTGACGAAGCCGCCACAAATATAATATTTATGCCCGGTTTTTCTACCATGGAAACCGCTACAGAACTCAGCGGTCGCGGAGTAGGCATGGACGTTGTAAAAACCAACATATCACTCTTAAACGGATACATTGATATATTAACTCAAAAAGATACAGGAACAACTTTTAAAATATGTATACCTTTAACACTGGCCATAATTCAGGCATTGATGGTAGAGGATTCCGGAACCAGATATGCCATACCTCTTACTCCCATAGAGGAGACCCTGAAGGTTTCAAAACAGGAGATAGACAATATTACAGGGCAAGATGTGATAGTCATTCGTGACAGGGTCTGCCCTGTCTTTGAACTAAGTAGCCTGCTCGGAACAGACTTTAATGGAAAAGTTGAAAGTGATTCCAAATACTTAATAGTCTTTTCCACGGGTGATAAGAGATTCTGTGTAACAGTTGACAGACTACTGGGACAAGAGGAGATTGTTATAAAAACACTTGACGGAATGGACACAGCGGCTTCATATGTCATGGGAGCGACCATAACAGGTGAAGGGAAAGTCGTTCTCATACTCGATGTTACGGGGATATCAAGGAATTACCTTGATATAGTGAAGGTATAAAAAAGAAGAAATCTTGCTAAATCATTTAATTATGAAAAGATCGTTTAGATTACAATTTATGAAATCACGCATCAACCTGATTATATATAACAGGAAAGCCATTGATTTTCTATAAACAAGGAGGGCCCAGTGCAACAGTACATAGGATTTAACATCGAATCAAATGAATATATGATTCCCATTTTGAAGGTCAGCGAAATAACCATTATGCCCGCTATAACTATACTGCCTCAATTGCCTGCATACGTGAGGGGAATTACAAATATTAGGGGGACTATTATGCCAATAATAAGTCTCAAGACCCTTTTAAGTTCAGGTAATGACGAAGATCTCGGCACTGCAATAATTGTTATTTCTAACGAAAAAATCACATTCGGCATTATTGTGGATGCAATTACAGGTGTCGTCAAGGTAAACAAATCTGATATAGCGCCCCCCGAGAAGTTTGCAGATGGCAACACGGATTGCATAGAAGGCATTGCAAAACTCAGCAACAAACTTATACTTCTGCTTAATACTGATAAACTCCTTCCGTTCAACGATGTAAAACTGATCGAAGAAACCGTGATGAATATTGAATCGTCTGATAATGGAAAGGATATGGAAGTTAAAACAGAATCGAAAACCTCCGGTGGTAAAATCACTGATGAGACACTAAATAATGCAAAGGAATTCCTTGACAATAAACTCGATAAAAATGATCCCAAGCACAACATATTTGAAATGATGCTGAATTTTATGGATGTATTATCGTCCGGTAAATACCAGCAGGCTGAAAATATTGCAAAAGAGTTAGTCGATGCAACGGACAGCGATCTCTTCAGGGAAGTCGGGAAGATAACGAGAAAACTTCATGATTCACTTGCAGCTTTTAAAGAGACTATAGACACTAGACTTGAAAGGCTTTCCAATCAGGATGTCCCTAATGTTGTTGATAAACTCCATTTTGTGATCTCAAAAACAGAAGACGCCACTAACAAGACAGTCGAAGTCATAGAAAGATATTTTGAAGAATCCAACGAGCTTTTAAAGAATATTGAAAGCATAAAAGGCCATGAAGAGAACGTAAATTATCTCAGGTCTTTCAGGGATTCCATGGATGATGGAATGACGGTCATTCTAACCTCACAGCAGTTTCAGGACATTACAAGCCAGACCATTGTGAAGGTCATTGAACTCGTAAATAATGTTGAAACCGAGTTGTTGAGATTAATCACCCAATTCGGCATGCCAATCAAAACCGGACCCGGAAAATTTAGGGATGAGTTCGGTCCAGATCAGGATATAACACCCAAACGCGTTGAAAAAGTTACACAGTCCGACGTTGAATCGCTTTTAAATGAATTCGGTTTTTAATTGTCTATTTTTCAGGAGGAATAAATGGAAACTTCAGCTGTGGAAGAACAAGTATTGCAGTTAGTTACATTCTCCCTCAAAGGGGAAGAATACGCTGTGGATATCCTGAGTGTACAGGAAATAAACAGGATAACCGAAATCACAAAGGTACCGAAATCACCGCACTATGTCGAAGGTGTAATCAACCTGAGGGGCAGGGTTATGCCCGCCATAAATCTCAGAAAGAAATTCGGATTTGAAGAAAAGGCCATAGATGAAACCTCAAGGGTAATAATAATAGATAAAGAGGGAATAACAAGCGGCCTTATAGTAGATTCCGTATCAGAAGTATTAAGAATTCCTTCAAATATCGTGGAGCCTCCGCCAATTACATCAGAGATGAACTGCAAGTACATAAAAGGCATAGCAAAACTGGAAAACAAGCTCATCATACTCATTGATATCGATAATTTGATGGAAAAGACATTACACCTTTAATACTTAAAAAAAGTTGATATTATTAGTTCCGTTTTAAGATTTAAATACATTATTTAGAAAAGGTTTAAAATGGTCAAAGTATTAATTGTCGATGATTCAGCCTTTATAAGAAACGTGCTCACCAACATGCTCTCATCGGACCCCGATATTAAAGTCGTTGGTATCGCGAAGAATGGCATAGAGGCTATTGAAAAAACAGCGGAGCTTAAGCCTGATCTGGTAACAATGGATGTTGAAATGCCTAAAATGAACGGCATCGAAGCATTGAAACATATAATGACGATAAATCCGGTTCCTGTCTTAATGGTAAGCGCCGTAACTACCGAAGGGGCAAAGGAAACGCTTGATGCCCTTGAAATCGGCGCCGTTGACTTTATACCAAAAAATCTATCAGATCTTTCTTTCAATATAGTCAAAATCAAAGAGCTTTTAATAGAAAAAATAAAGAAAATAGCTGAAAGAGGATTGGTTTTAAACAAGATAAATTACTCTCCTAAACCGCTACAGACGCCGGAGGCAAAAAAATCCACTATTTGCAGGGAAATAAGAGTTGTTGCTATCGGTACATCAACAGGTGGACCAAAGGCATTATATAACATAATCAGTAAAATCCCCAAAGATTTTCCCGTTCCCATTCTTATCGCGCAACACATGCCGTCGGCCTTTACAGGTCCATTTGCAGAGAGGTTGAATCAATTGAGCAGCATAGATGTAAAAGAAGCGGAAAACGGCGAAATCATTAAAAGGGGAACTGCATATGTAGCTCCCGGCGCAGGACATATGGGTGTAACCGGCAATAGAATGACGGAGACTTCAATAAACATATCCGCAGACGATGGAAAATATATATATAAACCTTCCGTTGACCTGCTTATGCTTTCGATCTCAGCAAACTTTTCCGGTCGGGTGCTTGGTGTTATTCTCACAGGTTTGGGGAATGACGGCGAAAAAGGTATAAGGGACATCAAGAATAAAGGCGGAAAAGTCATTGCGGAGAGTAAAGAAACCTGTGTCGTATATGGAATGCCCAAGGCAATAATTGAAGCAGGGCTTGCAGACAAGATCGTTCCACTGGATAATATAGCCGCTGAGATCGTCAATTCGCTTTAAGCTGAAAATCTCGATGCTTTGAAGGACTTATACGATTAAAGCAAACAGTAAGATTATCCGATAATAACATAGGAAAGTCCGGGACAACCCATATATATATATTTATATATATAAGAGAATTTTAATTTAATGAACATTGTCGTTCCGGCGTTGTCTAATGTTGAAAACGATTAGGAATAAGTTTGTTCTTTTATTTATTTTTCTTGTTACTGTTACGATTATTCTGATTGGTATTGTCAGCGACTATACTATCCAAAGGCAAATTACCCAAAGTGTTGCAGAGTCTTTTTTGGATGACCTGACGGATGAAACTTCAAAAATCGAGACTTTCCTGAGCAAAGTTAAAGCAGATCTCGATATGTTCTCCGGCGAGTCCCTTCATAATCTCATTACGGCTCTTGATAATGGAGATAAAAACAATATAGCCAGGCAGCGTTTACATTTGGAAAATAAATTTATTAAGTACATGGAGGTAAAGAGGATATATTCACAGATCAGCTATCTAAATATACGGGGCAAAGAGATTTTAAAGGCGGAATTTGACGGGGAAAAGGCTTTTATTTCCAGAGAGGAACCCATAGATAAAGATACCAAAATTTACTTAGATACTATGAAACTTAACAAGGGACTGCTTTATGTGTCCCCCTTGCGGCTTAACAGGGAGCACGGCAAGATAAAGACGCCGCGTGAACCGATCATCAGCTATGCCAAACCTGTCTTTAATGACGCGGGCAAAAAGGCCGGCATCATTACTATGGATATTTTAGTGGGGAATTTACTGGAGAAATTAAATAATATTGAATCAGGCCAATTAACGCTTGTTAACAAAGACGGTTATTTCCTGAGTCATCCTGATAAAAACAGGGAATTAGGATTTGATATTGCCGGAAATGAGGGGGAACGGCTGCAGAAGTACTACCCCCACCATGCCGGAAAAATCATGACCGGGGGGTCCGGTTATGTGGATACCGGCAGAGGATGGGTAACTACCTGGCTCTACTGGTTTTACAATCCTGGAGATGAACTCCTTGTTTATAAAAATATCTTTCCCAATAAAACAGATAAAACCACTTACTGGATACTAATCAAATCAGGAAACAAGAAGAGACTTATAGGCAGTCTTATGACGATAAGAGGAGTGATGCTGGGAATATCGCTGTTGTTTTTTACCGTCACCTTTCCTGTAATCGTATTTTTCGGCTTAAGACTGACCAATTCCATATCCAAGTTAAAAAAGGCCATGGAAGGCTTTGAAAAAGGAGAAGGGATTGAGAGTTTAAACATTAACGCACATGATGAGTTCAGTGATCTGACCCGCTCATTTGTAACAATGTCGGAAAGTCTTTACGTTACTAAAACAAGCCTGAACACGGAATTCGCGCGTCTCAAGAACCTTGTTAATTTCAGCAGATTGGTGGGAGAGGAAATTTCCGAAAAAGAGTGTTACACTATACTTATTAAATACCTGTCCAAAAGTTTTTACTTTGACAAGGTCATGGCCGTCAGCTTCAACAACAGCGAAAATATCGCTGAGGTCGTTATTACATACGAGAATAAAGACGGCGAGCTGGTCATTGCCCTTTCCCCCCACTCTGATTTAGAGGTCCTTCAGGATGCCAGATTCTGCAGGGCCATGAGATCCGGCCGG
>JAUVPO010000110.1 GCA_030598625.1 Deferribacteres bacterium
TTTACAGCCACCTTACCGTCCTTTGCGTCAATTCCAACGATTACCCTCCCGGGAAATTTTTCACAGGCGTTCTTTACCATTTCATGATCTTCAGCGGCAGAAGTGCCTATAATCGTCCTGTTTATCCCGAGGCCGATTAATTCTTCAATTTTCTCTATATTCCTCAGACCGCCTCCGACTTCAATTGGTATATCAATGGCATCTCTTATCGCCTTTATTTTATCAAAATTTTTCTGTTCTCCCGTGAAAGCGCCATCCAGGTCAACCACATGAAGCAGTTCAGCTCCCTGGGAAACCCAATGTCTTGCCATTGCCGCTGGATCATCGGAATAAACAGTGACTTCTTCCTTCTTCCCCTGTAGAAGCCTTACGCATTTTCCATCTTTTAAATCTATTGCCGGTATAACAATCATGAGTTGAGTATATCAGAAGGGTTTTACGTCAATCAATTCCGCGGCGCTATTTTACTGATCTCTCCCAAGCCATCTTTCTCCCGTTACCATTATCCCGACCGCGCCGAGTGGGGCAGTCAGGATGATAGAGAGTACGGCAACGGCAAGGATTATATCTCCGTTTTTGACCCCTGCTTCAAGCGGTACCGCGCCTATAGCGGCCTGGACAGTAGCCTTTGGAACATATGAGATAACACAAAACATTTTTTCCTTAAAGTTCAGCTCCGATCCCGCTACACTCATATAAGTTCCTACACTTCGCGCCGCAAGGGCAATAAATATCAGGGAAACCCCGGCAAGTCCCGCATCCAAGGCGACTTTTATATTTACCTGTGAACCGACAAGCACAAAGAGCAGTATTTCCGCAAATATCCATACCTTTGCAAGTTTCGCGGATATTTTGTGTGCCCTTATCTCCGTCTTTTCAAGTATTATAAATCCCACTGTCATAATGCCAAGCAACGCGGACACGGCTATTTTTGTCTTAAGCTCCTCTTCAAGCCATGTAAGCAGTATAGAGACGGCCACTATTACAATCGTCATCTTTGTTGCCCTGAAATTGTATCGCTCAAAGACATGATAAAGGATGTAACCTGTTATGGCGCCGACACCGATGCCGAACAGAATTGATCCGGGTATCTCAAGAAGTTTCAACAGGATATTGGCATTTGTCCCTGTGTAGATACCAAGCAGCATGGAAAAAATGACAATCACAAAGACATCATCTATCGATGAACCGGCAAGCATCAATGTAGGTATCCCCTTTTTTGTCCCTATCTTTCTATCTATGAAATTTATCATAAACGGGACAACTACGGCAGGTGATACGGCAGCTATTATTGCTCCAAGTATGGCTGACTCGAGGTAGGTGATATGTAAAAAATGCGGCCCGAGAAGGGTAATTACAACCCCTTCAAAAACAGCGGGGACAACGGCGAGCAGCAGCACAGGTTTCCCGACCCTGTTCAGGGTGTCTCTCCGCATTTCAAGCCCTGCCCTTAAAAGGATCACTATCAGCGCCGTCATCCTGAGGTCGGAAGACACGTGGAGCAATTCCGGCTGTATTATGTCAAACACATACGGCCCGCACAGGACCCCTGTGAACAGCATCCCGACAAGTCCCGGAAGTTTCAGTTTCCTGAAGAGATAATCGGCAAAGAGTCCGAATATTACGATAATCGCAAGACTTACAGCCATATAACATCTCCGTTCAGATTCGAGATATATGACGAAAAGCGCATATAAAATTTAAATAACGTTAACTCCTCTCAAGTCAAAAAATCAACAGTATCTTCTATATGCAATATCTCATACAAACACATTCAACCCATAGAATTCGTTTCCTTGACAACACCATTATTTTTATATTAAGATGATAACCAACAATAACCTTTAATCCGGTCCTGAGAGGCTGGAAAGGAAATGTTGACTGCGTCTTACAATCTTTAAATTTAGCAGCATCCGCATAGACACCTTTTCTCTCTCAGAAGATTTTTTTTATGTCCAAAGAAATACTCGACAGTAACGACATTAACAGGGCCATCAGACGAATGGCTCACGAGATTATTGAAAAAAACAAAGGGACGGAAAACCTCTGCCTTGTCGGCATACAAAAAGGCGGCGTTGTTCTTGCGGGAAGACTCGCTTCTCAAATAGAATCCATCGAGGCCGGACCCATTGAGGTCGGAGCGCTCGATATTACTTTTTATAGAGATGACCTTAATACCAAAGAAGAGCAGCCGGTAGTAAAAAGGACCGATGTCCCTTTCACAATTACCGGTAAAACAGTTGTTCTTGTCGACGATGTGCTTTTTACAGGCAGAAGCATCAGGGCCGCCATGGATGCCCTTACGGATTTCGGAAGACCCGCTTACATACAGCTTGCCGTGCTGATTGACCGGGGACATAGAGAACTGCCGATAAGGGCTGATTATGCCGGTAAAAACATTCCAACCTCTTTTGACGACCTTGTAGAAGTAGTCCTTGAAGAAGACAATTCAAAAAACAGGGCGGTATTAATAAGTGGACAATAAAGAAATCTCAAACATTTTAAACCGCTTACCTGTTTTAAACAGCAAATATTCTCATGATCAAATCTAAGCATCTTTTAGGCATTAAGGAGCTTTCGGCTAAAGAAATATATCATATTCTTGACACGGCTTCCGGTTTTAAAGATGTCCTTAAAAGGGACATAAAGAAAGTGCCTCCGTTGAGAGGCAAATCAGTTGTAAGCCTTTTTTTTGAACCTTCCACAAGGACAAAGACTTCGTTTGCGCTTGCAGCCAAAAGATTAAGCGCCGATTTTGTGAACTTCTCTGTTTCAACAAGCAGTGTGATAAAAGGCGAAACAATTCAGGACACCGCACTTACCATTCAGTCTTTGGGCGCTGATTTTATGATAGTAAGACATGCGTCATCAGGTGTCCCGCATTTATTGAGCAACATACTTGAGATGTCTGTTATAAATGCCGGTGACGGGGCAAATGAGCACCCGACCCAGGCATTGCTTGATTTATTTACAATCCTCGCTCATAAAAAAAGAATTGAAGGGCTTACCGTATCAATAATAGGGGATATAGCCCACAGCAGAGTCGCGAAGTCCAATATTTATGCCCTTACGAAACTTGGCGCGAACGTTAGGGTAATATGCCCTCCCACACTCATGCCCGCTGAGATTGAAAAACTCGGCGTCGACGTGTTCCACTCTACTGATAAGGGCGTTAAGAATTGTGACGTAGTCATGACTCTCAGGCTTCAACTCGAACGGCAGAGCAAGGGATTTCTGCCTTCTCTCGAAGAATATTTCAATCTATACGGTCTTACATCTGAAAGATTAAAACTGGCAAAAGATGATGCTATTGTTATGCACCCCGGTCCCATGAACAGGGGTGTTGAAATCGAATCCGCAGTCGCAGACGGCCCGCAGTCGGTAATTCTCGAACAGGTAACCAACGGTATAGCAGTAAGAATGGCTGTCCTGTACCTTCTTGCAGGGGTAAAAAAATGAATATCCTGATAAAAAACGGACGTGTAATAGATCCCTCTCAAAATATAGACGGTTATAAAGATGTTTTAATTAAAGGGCGCAAGATTCAGGGATTATACACGAAAGGCAAAGCTCCCGATGCAGGCAAAATCATTGATGCGTCAAATTGTATTGTAATACCGGGCCTTGTTGATATGCATACCCATCTGAGAGAACCGGGATTTGAATACAAAGAAACAATAAAGACCGGCACCATGGCTGCTGTTAAAGGCGGCTTTACAACCGTTTGCTGTATGCCCAATACAAAGCCGGTAAACGATACAATCGCTGTAACGGAGTTTATTCTTGAAAGGTCCTTAAAAGAAGGTTCATGTTCGGTATACCCTATCGGAGCTATTACAATCAGTCAAAAAAGTGAGGCTTTAACAGAACTGGAAGCAATGATTAAAGCCGGCTGCATAGCCTTTTCCGATGACGGCATGCCCGTTACAAACAGCGTCATGATGCGGCGCGCCCTTGAATATTCAAAGATATTCAAGGTCCCTATTATCTCACACTGTGAAGACCTGAACTTGTCCGAAGGCGGAGTAATGAACGAAGGATTTGTTTCAACAATCGTAGGATTACAGGGAATCCCGAAGGCTGCTGAGGAGACCATGGTGGCAAGGGATTTGTCTCTCTGTGAGCTTACCGGCGGAAGGTTGCACATTGCACATGTTTCCACGGAAGGTTCCGTAAAATTGATAAGAAACGCAAAATCACGCGGAATAAACGTTACAGCGGAAACATGTCCGCATTATTTTTCTCTTACTGACGAGGCGGTTATCAGTTATGATACGAACCTGAAAGTCAATCCGCCCATCAGGACCGCCCATGACGTTGAGGCCATCAAAGAAGGACTAAAGGACGGTACTATTGATGTAATTGCTACAGACCATGCCCCTCACCACATCGACGACAAGAATAAAGAGTTTGATGCCGCCGCCTTTGGAATCTCGGGCCTTGAAACCGCTTTTGCGCTTAGTTTGCATCTTGTTGAACAGGGGACCATGGACTTAAACCAGCTTATTATGAAAATAAGCATAACCCCTTCTAAAATAATGGGAATAAACAAAGGGACGTTGTCTATCGATGCTGACGCCGATATCACGATAATAAATCCTGAAAATAAATTTATCGTTGACCCATCCAAATTTGCATCAAAAGGAAAGAATAGCCCATTTAATAAATGGCAATTAAAAGGGACTGTGGAAAAAACCGTTTCCATGGGAAAGGTCTTCGAATGGAAATGAAAATATGAGCGTGAGAAAACAAAAAGCTCTATTAGTCCTGGCTGACGGTACGGTATTTGAAGGATTGAACTTCGGTTCTGAAGGAGAGACGATCGGCGAGGTCGTATTCAACACCTCTATGACAGGTTACCAGGAAATACTGACAGACCCCTCTTATAAAGGACAGATAGTAGTAATGACATACACACAGATAGGGAATTACGGAATAAACACGGAGGACATTGAATCAGGAATTCCGAATATCGAAGGTTTTATAGCAAAGGAGTTTTTTGATTTCCCGAGTAACTGGCGTTCCAAAAACGACCTTGGAAAATATCTTAAGGAACATAATAAAGTCTGTATTGACGGTATTGATACAAGGGCGCTTACCCGGCATCTCAGAGACAACGGGGTCCAGCCGGGCATTATCTCAACGGAAGACCTGAATCCCGAAAGCCTGATCGAGAAAGTGAAGAAACATCCAGAGATATCCTCTATTGACCTGGTCAGTGAAGTCACGACAAAAGAACCTTATAAATGGGACATGTCCTTGTGGAAGCCAGAACCGGCAGCAGCAGGAGACATGAAAAACAAATCCGAATTCAGGGTAATTGTATACGACTTCGGTGTAAAGATGAACATACTCCGCCATCTCGCTGAAACAGGATTTGATGTTACCGTAGTCCCCGCTCAAACACCTCCCGAAGAAGTCATGGAAAAAGCCGATGGAATTGTATTGAGCAACGGACCCGGAGACCCTCAAACCGTTCAATACGCCGTTAAAACCGCGAAAAAGTTACTGGGGGAAAAACCCGTTATGGGGATCTGCCTCGGCCATCAAATATTAGGACTTGCATTAGGCGGCAAGACATACAAGCTCAAATTCGGCCATCACGGCGGCAACCATCCTGTAATGGATCTGTCAACAGGAAAAGTTGAAATCACCTCGCAAAACCATAATTACTGTGTAGACGTAGCAAGCCTCAACGGTCAGGTAGAGCTTACGCACAAAAATCTGTATGACGGGACTGAAGAGGGAATGAGGCACAGGGACATGCCCGTAATATCATTCCAGCATCATCCTGAAGCGGGTCCGGGCCCGAACGATTCCGGATATATCTTCAAGAGGTTCAGGGAACTGATAGAAAATGGCCGATAGAAAATACCTTCTCGAAAATAAAAACAACAAACTTATGTTCAGGACTTCCTCTTTTAAGGCTGAAAAGACAAGCGTGCTGCATTCAGGTGTTTATACTAAGGAATTCGCTTCCATGCTTTTCGCTTCAGGGATATGTCTGCTTGTTTATATGGTTACCGGCCTGTTAAGCGGCAAATCAGCAATAATCCGTTACCTTATTCTTATTATCATATTTATAGTCTCCTTTCTGGGCTCCGGTAAATATATTTTCAGGGAAAGTTATCTTGAAGCGTATTTTGACAATTCCGATAAAACAGTGGAAATAATCCGGCATGGATTAATCACGAGAAAGCGCGAGAAGATACCATTTGCAAAGATAAAGTCGGTTGATCTCGGGACTAAGGAGTTTGTTCCCGAAAATATTGATGGAATCAATTTCGTGCAGAAGATTTCAGCACAGCACGGAAGCGCAGTGCCTCACCTGGGCGACGTGGAAGAATTTATCATATTATCCTTAAATCTTAATGATGGCTCCGGGAGGACTATCTTTGCCGGCAGGTCGGATGAAGAACCTGAAATACCTCTAAATGAAATCCGGAATTATCTGAATATATAGAAAAAAGGAAGACTGAATGCCAAAGCGGACCGATATAAAA
>JAUVPO010000185.1 GCA_030598625.1 Deferribacteres bacterium
GCGTTAAGAGAGGGCAGGGAACTGCGGTTGTTTGTGGATGAATTCAGGACCCCGCTCAGCGGGAAATCCGCGGTCGGTGGCCTTATAATGGCCCTGGAAAAAGTACGGGGACTGATTCATCTCGGCGGGAATGAACGCATTTCACGTTATGATTTTGGTTTGTTGATAATGGAAGTACTCGGAATTCGGAAAGCAGGATTAGTAAGATGCCAGCAGAAAGACGTGGCAGCCGCGGCCCCGAGGGCGCCGGACGTATCTCTTGACAGTTCAAAGGCCGCCGGGTCAGGTTTCAAACCATTGTCTTTAAGAAAAGAGCTGGAACGGATTTTGGAAAAAGAAACATCATAAATAAACTCATTATGTGATTCCATTCTGTTTTTTGGTAGAATACCATATGCTGTTAAGTCACGTTGGTATAATAAATAAAAACGATGAACAGGCTGTGAGGTTTTACAAAGACTTCCTGGGGTTTGAGATCACAAAGGAGTATGTTGTCCCGCCCGAACTTTCGGAACAGTTGTTTGCCGTTTCAGGCAGTGTTAAGATGATGGTTTTCGAAAAGGCGGGGATTAAAATTGAAGTATTTATTTCTCCTGAATATAAACCGCCTTATCCCGAATTCAGACACATCGGCTTTTCGCTTGATGATTTTTCAGAAATTATGGAAAAAGCTCAGCAGTCCGGCATAGAACTTATCACAGGCAGAACAAAAGACAAAACAGTTTATTTCATTAAAGATTTTGCGGGGAACCTGATTGAAATAAAGCAGAAGTAACTCAATATGTCCGTGCTTTTACACTACAGTGTCATAACTGCTATAATGCTGAAGCGATTGCAATACAAAATAAAGACTCCCCAAGTCTGTCATGCCGGATTGTCCGGCATCCTTCTTGGAAGAAAGATTCCCGACAAGCGGGAATGACATAACATGCGCAATAATTTATGATGCTGTGTATAAAACAAATAAATTGGCAAGAAAACTGCTTTTCTAAAAGTGGAGGTGGAAAATAGAAACCCATTCAACAAAAGAACTGTTGCGCAGATTCATAAAAAACAAAATAAATCCTTTCTCAAAAATCGATACCTTTTTTAAGGCAAGGAAATTAAAAGAGCAGAAAAAAGAACTACAGTTCAAGATAGCTGTAGGGTCAGGCGGCATAAAAAGGATGAAATGACATGACCGCTGTCATCCGATTATCCTTTTAAACTGTTTTCAGACTGTCTCAATTGCCGTTGTTATATGTAAAGACAATGGTGCGTGTACGAATAACATCTTTGTGGGCGGTTATCCCTTCAACTATATCATCAGGAACAGGCGACTCCAGATCAATGATATTATACCCGATAGTTCCATTGCTTTCATTTAAATAACTGGAGATGTTGATACCGTTAGCGCCGAGCTTCTGGGAGGCGAAACCGATCATGCCGGGGATGTCCCGGTTGATCATGATCAGACGTGTGTGGACTTCATCTGAAGGGATTGACTCGATTGTAGGGAAATTAACACTGTGGGTGACCGTGCCGTATTCGAGATATGCCCTGAGTTCCCGCACCGCCATACATGCGCATTGCTCTTCAGACTCTTCGGTGCTTGCCCCGAGATGCGGAGAGGCGATGACCTTTGGATGGCTAAGCATCGCGGCTGTTGGAAAATCAGTGACATAGCTTGCCAGTCGGCCGCTATCCAGTGCATCGAGAACAGCAGCGTCATCAACCAGGGGACCGCGTGCGTAATTGACAAGGATTGCACTCCGGGGCAGCCGCTTCAAGACATCCCTGTTTATAACACCATGCAGTTTTTTAGAAAACGGCATATGCAGGGTCAGGATGTTTGCCTGCTCAACAACCTCCCTCCAGCTCCCGGCAAGATGCACTTCAGGTGACAGCTGGTGAATATTTTCCAGGGCGGGGAAAGGATCAAAACCTGTTACAGGCATCTGTCGTGTTATCCCGCTGTTTGCGACACGTACCCCTATTTTACCAAGCCCCAGTACGCCCAGGGTCTTACCGGCTAATTCAAAACCGCGAAAGGCCGCCTTTTGGCCCTCTACCCTTTCAGCGACTTCCGCATCAGTTAGTCCGGTCAGGTCACGGCAAAAGTTTATTGCCAGATTAATATTGCGCGCGCTGATCCCGATCATGACAAAGACCAGTTCCGCTACTGCATTGGCATTTGCCCCTGGCGTATTGAAAACGCAGATTCCCCTGTCCGTTGCCTTTCCCACGGAAATATTATTGACCCCTGCGCCCGCCCGGGCCACGGCCAACAGAGACGGGTAGTCATCCGTGTCAACCTGGGAACTTCGCACTACTATCCCCTCCGGGTCCGGTTCATCGGCGCTCACAATATAATTCTTTCCTAATAAGTCTCGCCCTTCCCGGGCTATATTATTAAGAATCCTTATCCTGTACTGTGACATATTCACTCATCCTTAAGGTCCTGAATCCGCTTTTTACAATTAGTATTATACATATATGCAGAAATATGCTCTATGGGATGATTTCTCTCTCCAAAAAACCGTTCAAATAGCTCGATTGCGCCTGCTATGATTTAAATCATATTATTATTGTCTAATAAGGTATTTAATGCTTGTATAAACCCTTTTCTGAAATAGTGAAATAAAGGCGGACGTGAAAAAGGAGGAAGGTCATGAAAAAAAATGTAGGCAGTGTTGACAGGGCAATAAGGGTCATCATCGGCGCTGTCCTTCTCATTGTCGGGATATTTGTCCAGATGGGATCCGGACTGCGTGTTGTCGCGCTGACAGTCGCAGCCATAGCTTTTATTACGGCTGCCGCAGGATTTTGACCGCTCTGGACGGTGCTCGGGATCAGCACCCGTAAAGAAAAGGCTTAAGGTACCGGTTTGTTCATGATTGGCAAAGAACTTGCCCGATAACGCGAATTTGGACTTAATTTACCATTCAATAATTAAAATAATAACTATTTCTATTGCTATAAGAAGCAGTATGCCGATTTCAAGGATATGGCCTCTTTTTGTAGATATTTCATCATAAATCATCTTATATGTGTTTGTTACAACCTGAAGCTTTTCCTTAATGCTGAGTTCCCAGTCCCTGCTTCTGAACAATTCCATCGCCGTTCTGTAAATCCTCGCATAATAGACATCTTCAGTGACCTTGAGGGCGTTGTCAACTTTTTCCGTGACCTCCGTCAGTTCCATCAAGATTTCCGTGATCTTTTTTGCGAGTTTTTCATACTCTCTCAGCCTGAAGACCGAGACGGATTTGCGTTTTGAGAGCTCGCCGTAAATCCAGGAAAGCTGTTTATCAAGGACGTGGTCATAATATCTCAGTTCAAGGAGCTGTGCGTTTGCAAACTCAAGGATATCAAGTATATCTGAACTTCCTGAGGGTTCAATAACAAAAGCATTATCAAGGTGAACAATAACAAGGTCGTCCGGATAATAGCTGAACCGGTGCTTGAGCGTCTCTTCTCTTGTTTGAGGACTTATTTCGCGTGTTTCATAAAGAAGCAGGCGTGAAGGATCATACCGGCCCAAAAATTCCGGGATTTCGAGTTTTTGCTCCAGTTCCTGTATCAGGAATATCATATAATCCTCTACATATTCCTCTTTTATGCCCGGACTTTTAATTGCTTCACCGAAGTTGTTGATAAGCTGTTTAATATATTCCAGAGCTTTTTTATCTATGGATTCATCGGTATCAAGCGCCTTTGCTACAGTCTCGATGTCAAAAAAAGAAGTCCCCTCCGGAACAGGGACATAAAAGGCCAGCGAAAGCGCTCCGAAATCATAAGCCTTTGCTATGACACTGATCCCGGTATTCCGTCCGAAAAGGTCCCGGCTAAAGCCGGACAGTTCAAAAGATACCGGCGGGTTCGTAAACTCAAGCGCCTTCATGTAGGGGTACCTTGAAAGCCGCAGCCTCTTTGCCCCCTCTTTTGCCTTTGATTCAACCAGGGAAAGGTCTATTTCAGCTGAAACATCAAACACCCTGTAAATTATTATTTTGCCTTTTTTAACAAGGACCGGTTCCATAACAATAGTATTATAAAATTTTAAGTGTATTTTAAAAATATATTTTATTGTCCGGGGACGGTTGTTTATTATTTGCTGGATTATGGATTAAATGAGTGTTAGAATTTAACCGGGAAAGACAATAAGTAAGTGAAGAAAAGGTTCAATATATGAAAAATCCCTGTTTTATGCCGGCAATATTATCAGTCCTTTTAATTTCCGGATGCGTTTCTCCGGAGACGCGCCTGCAGCAGGGGAAGCACGCCCTGGATAGAGGAAATTATGAGCGGGCGATAAAAGAGTTAAAAAAAGCATCGGA
>JAUVPO010000235.1 GCA_030598625.1 Deferribacteres bacterium
CCTTTCAATATCATACCCGCTATCTCTTAAATTCCCGAGTTTCATTGAAAAGGATTCGCACGGATATACATCCCCCGACTCTGTCAGCACAAGGTTTAATTTCCCGGCATAACAGGGGACCATCTGCCTTTTCCGGACCCAGGTTTCATAGATAAGGCGGCGCTGCAGAATGTCCTGTGCCGCCTTGAGTTTTGCCCCTTTAAAGCGGTAAATGCATGACTCCCTGTTTTTCAGGTTTGCCGCCAGTTTATTGATAGTCTCAAGGTATTTCTCCATATCAACATCTTTAAGTCCCGGGTCGGCAACAGCTCCCCTGATAAGGGAGACGGTATGAGTCCTGACCCTGTCCATGCCTTTCACTAACTCAATGACTTCGCCCATACTATCCTGGTTTGCCGAGCAGAAGACGGTATTGATGCCGAGTTCGAAATTCGGATACAGATCAAGCAGTGATCCCAGGGCCTCATAAGTCTTGATAGTCCGTTGGAAGCTGCCATTTCCCCTGATCGAATCGTGGACGTCTTCCGGTCCTTCCAGGGACAGTTTCACCGCGATAGTGCTCTGACTGCAGTGTTTAAGAACTGTTTCGATATTTCCCTTTATCACATCCGTCATCAACCCGTTAGTGGGAAAAAGAATTATTGAAGGCCTGTTGTTCTCATAAAAGACTTTTGCTATTTCGACGATATCATCCCTTAAAAATATCTCGCCCCCGGAAAACGCAAGCCACAAAAGTTTTCCCATTGAAGGAGATATTTCCCTGATCTCATCAAGAGACAATTCAGGCCGGTCTTCTGCTGAAAGGTTGTCGTCCGACAAATAAAAACAGAAGGGGCACGCAGCATTACATCTTCGTGTAAGGAAAAAAGTAAGTTGTAAAGGGCTTCGCTTCCAGAAAATTGAAGCTGTATGTCGAAATGGAGAATAGGTCATTCTTTTACCTTTTATATAAATGTTTTATTAAGGCGGCAACTGTTCCCATGCTTATCGGAAGAGGATAAAGAGCCATATAATAAAGGATGGCCTGTCCTGCAAAGAGGCTGCCTTTTGTCTCAAAAAAAGCTTTAAACAATCTCCTGTTTATAAATATGTTAATTACCAGTGCACATGCAACCAGGAACAGGAATAAGTTTTTGTGCATTACTCCCCACAGTACAAGAAGGAGTAAATTCAGACAATATGATCCAACGTTTGTTTTAAGTTCTACCGAGGCAGAACCGGAGTCGACGAAGACATCCCTGTTTTTAAGGGAGTAGATGTTCCAGTATGCGGTTTTTTTAAAGGCATTTCGGAGTGAACGGACCATCGTAAAATTAAATATGTGCCGGACCTGTATCCCGGGATTCATTACAAGAGTACATCCGGACCTTCGCATCCTGTGGCTGAACTCCACATCTTCTATTATCGGTAAAAAATCTTCCGGGAATCCTCCGCTCTCCCTGAAAGTCCGGGCATCGATAACCATCGCATGCGCAGCAATATAGTCCGGATTTTCGATATTCTTGGTTTCCGAGTAATTCACAAAAACCGACTGGAACGTATTAAAAAACCCTTTATCATAAGGCATTCTTGCATAGGTGCCTCCAATAATCGTGCTGGAATCCGTTTCAGATAATGTTTTATTTATAATCGAAAGGGTATCTTCCTGAACAAGACAATCCGCATCCGTGAAGAATATGACATCGCCAGTGCTGTTGTGTGCACCGATATTCCTGGCCCTTGAAGTCCCGGAACGCTTTTCAAAGCAGATAAGCTTACAAGGGAATTTTCTTATGATCTCAATTGAATTATCACCGGAATGATCATCTACGACTACCACCTCAAAATTAGTGTATTTTGAGGCAAAAGCAGCTGTAAGGCATTCCCCGATAGTATCGGCGCCGTTATAGTTCGGTATTACAATTGAGATTCTTTTTTCCATCAGCAATTATACGCAAAATTACCGGTCATACGGATATATAGAAAATTTAGGCAATTAATATTATAATATATACTGTTCCCCGGGAATAATCACAAATGCCCAAAAAAATAGCAATCGTTGTCACAGACAGAAAACACGAAGCCCTGAGAATGGCTGTCGGAGCCACTCTTGCAAACGATGAGGTAAGCGTATTTATAATGGACGAAAAACTCGAAACAGACTACGATATAAACGTTAATTTAGAGATGCTCGGTGATCTGGATGTCAGTATATTCACCAATAACAGGGAAAATCCATTCGAGCAGAAAACCATAGAAGACATTGCGCTTATGCTGCCGGAATATGACGTTGTTATCCCTTACTAAAGGCGGCGGGGCAAGCCATGTCCCTAAATGCTTCTGATTGACAAAATATTTTGTATCATTCTAATATTATAATTAAATCAAATTTGTTCAGAGGTAATAAATGATCCAGAAAATAGAAGAATTATCGTCTACAACAAGAAGGCTCCAGATCAATGTCCCGACTGAAGTCATTCAATCCGAAACAGCCACGATTTACAATGAACTCAAAACAACGACAAAACTTCCCGGATTCAGACAGGGCAAGGTGCCACAGGCCCTCCTTATAAAAAAATTCGGGAAAAACGTTGAGGCCCAGGTTATTGAAAAGGTTGTCCCCCAATTCTATATGGAAGCCATGAAGGAAGCAAAACTGGAACCTGTAACTTATCCAAATATAGATGAAAAAATAGAGTTGAAATCCGGAGAACCGCTCTCCTTCAGTGTTACGGTCGAGATAAAGCCGGATATGGGAGAAATCAAATATGATGGAATTACCATCAAGGAAAAAACCTTTACAGTAGAAGATGAAGAGATTGATAAGGCCATTAACTCGATCCGGGAAAGCAAGGCCCTTTTTTCGGTCACGGAAGATGAACTGAAGGACGGGGATATGGCAATTGTAAACAATGAAGCCTTTATTGACTACCAGTTGAAAGATGAGATGTGCTATAAAGATTACCCTTACATTGTCGGTTCCCAGGATATGCCTGAAGAGTTCGGCAAGGCTTTAGTGGGCAGGAAAAAAGGGGAAACCGCCGAAGTAAAAATAAACTTTGAAGATGACCATCCTAATAAGACCGTTGCAGGTAAAGAGGTCGTGTTTAAAATATCAATAACGGAAACAAAAAAGAAAAACCTTCCGCCTCTTGACGATGAATTTGCCAAGGAATCCGATTGCAAGGATATGGAAGAACTGAAGACAAAGATCCGGGGCGGTATTGATGACAGGAAAAAAAGCATAATAAACCTCGACTACAAAAAGGAAATCCTGAACGAACTTATCAAAAGGCACGACTTTGACGTCCCTGACTCTATGGTAAAGGGAGAGATTGAATCCATGGTAGAGCAGGCAAAAGAAAATGCGATGAGAGCAGGGCAGCCGGTCAAGCCGGATGAGGAATTGCAAAAAGAGAGTGAGTCATCTGCAAAAGAAAATGTTAAGAG
>JAUVPO010000107.1 GCA_030598625.1 Deferribacteres bacterium
CATGCCTGATCCCGAAGCGCTGACCGGTCCTTGAGACTGCCGACATCAATATCCGGGCATCGGTTGTAACATCGACCTTTTCAACTATTCCCGTGCATATATCGCATGTACCGCAGTTTTCATCCCCGTAGCTCTCGCCGAAATATTCAAGGAGCTGTCTGCGCCTGCATACATTATTAGACGCATACCTTACCGTCTGGTTCAATTTGTACATCGCAACGGCCTTCTCGTTATCTTCAGGGATCTGATCAATGAAATATCTTATCCTCGGGATATCTTCCCTTCCAAAGAAGAGAATGCATTCGGCAGGCTCACCGTCACGGCCTGCCCGGCCTGTCTCCTGGTAATAACCCTCGATGTTCTTTGGAAGGTCGGCATGGATGACAAACCGCACATTGGATTTGTCTATTCCCATGCCAAAGGCAATCGTCGCTACAATAACACCTGCTTCATCCCTGTTAAATGCCTCCTGGTTTTTCTTCCGTTCTTCCTGCGTGAGTCCTGCATGGTAAGGCAACGCCTTAATGCCTTTCAATGTCAGTTCATCAGCCAGGGCAGTTACAGAGTCTCTTGTCGTACGGTAGATTATTCCCGGCTCATCTTTATGTTTTGAGAAAAATTCCAGTAGCTGCGCCTTCAGCCCCCTTTTCGGCATTACCTTATAAAAAAGATTCGGCCTGTTAAAAGAGGCCCGTACGGTAAAAGGTGACCTGAGTCCCAGTTTATTGATAATGTCGTCCTGTACCTTGCGTGTGGCAGTTGCCGTAAATGCGGCAACCGGGACTTTGGGAAATGACTTCGTAATCCCGGAAAGACTAAGGTAATCAGGGCGGAAATCATGGCCCCACTCCGAGACGCAGTGCGCCTCATCTATTGCAAAGAGGGAAATGGGAACGCCCTTCAGCGTTTCGAGAAACCCGGACATGGCAAAGCGTTCAGGAGCAATATAGAGCAGCTCCAGGGAATGGTTTCTCAGGTCGCGGTACACTGCAGACGCCTCGCCATTTGACAATGAACTGTTTATAAACGCCGCCGAGATGCCGTTCTCACGCGCAGCATCCACCTGGTCCTTCATCAGGGAGATGAGCGGGCTGATAACAACAATAGTGCCTTTCGTTATTTTGGAAGGCAGCTGATAGCAGAGAGATTTCCCCCCGCCGGTCGGCATGACGGCAAAGACATCCTTTTTATCCAGGATATTTTTGATAATGGCTTCCTGGTTGGGGCGGAACGCCTCAAATCCGAAGACCTTTTTCAGAGTATCAATCATCTGCATATTATACGTTAGGCTTTCTCAAAAAACTTCATAGCATCTAACCCGGCAAACCAGAGGGGCCGTTATAAGAGGGAGACAAATATCAGTATGAAAAATTGGAAATTCCCTGAAAGCATGTCCCCTACAGACTTTTTATTTATAACATAAATGCTGCTGAATGTAAAATGGATATTATCAAATGTAGGGGCAGGCCCCCGTGCCTGCCTGACGGTAGACAGGCCTGCCTGCCTGGCTTGCGCAAGCCTTGCAGGCAGGGCAACCACAGAGGGATTGCCCCTACAACAGCAGATCAGGCATACCAAACATGCCCGCCACTTTCATATAATGCGGATTAGATAATGCCAGATAACTTGCAATATTGTAAATTGCAAGCTATACTTTCAATATGCATACTTACATAAAACGTCAAATCGAACCGGACATAAAGAAAAACCTCAGGGATTTTCCGGTTGTTGCAATTCTGGGGCCCCGTCAATGCGGCAAGTCTACTCTCGCAAAACGGATTATTTCTTCCAGGGTCAAATCTGTTTACCTTGACCTGGAACTTGACTCGGACCTGGGAAAAATTGAAGACCCGGAGTTCTTTTTATCTCAGCATGAAAATAAACTTGTCTGTATTGATGAAATACAGAGAAAGCCTGATCTTTTCAAGACATTGCGAGGACTGATTGACCGGAAAAGAAGGAACGGACGTTTCCTGATTTTAGGGTCGGCATCAAGAGACCTGATCCGCCAGAGTTCTGAAAGCCTTGCGGGAAGGATCTGCTATATGGAGCTGACGCCTTTTCATTTTTCTGAAGTCTCAAATGCCGGCAAACCTGATTTAATGAAATTATGGTCGAGGGGTGGATTTCCCGACAGTTTTTTATCGAGATCAAATCAGTCGAGCACAACATGGAGGGAAAACTTTATCAGGACGTTTCTTGAAAGAGACATTCCCCAGCTGGGATTCAGAATTCCCGCCCGGACACTGAGACGTCTCTGGACCATGCTTGCACATTCACATGGACAGATACTAAACAGTTCCAGACTTGGAGAGTCGATCGGGGTAAGCCACACGACAATCCGGTCATATCTCGATATATTATCACAGACTTTCATGCTCAGACTTGTTCAACCCTTTCACTCAAACGTAAAAAAGAGAATTATAAAGTCTTCAAAAGTATATGTAAGAGATTCAGGCATACTCCATTCACTTCTGGGGATAGAGAACAAAAATGATTTATTCGGGCACCCTGTATTCGGCAGTTCCTGGGAAGGATTTGCATTGGAAAATGTCCTGTCCGCATACCCTGGGTATAATCCATACTTTTACCGCACATCATCAGGAGTTGAAATCGATCTCGTGCTGGAAAAAGGAACAAAAAGAATAGCCTTTGAATTTAAGTCATCAAAGAGCCCCGTACCATCAAAAGGGTTTTACCTGGCATTAAAGGATCTGTCTGTCAACCGGGCCTTTATCATATCGCCGGTCGATGAACAGTATCAGTTAAGAAGCAATGTTGTAGTAGCACCGCTGCATGCGTTCATTAAATAGGCCGTTCTTCCGGAGGCTCACATACTTGAGGAGCTAAACCAGAAACTTCCCCGCTTTCATTTGTAGCGTCTCCTCCGCTGCCTCCTTTAGAACCACAGGCAATTAAAAAAAAGATATGCTTGCAATTATCAAAAATACTTTTGGGAATCTCATCTCTCCCCCTTTAAAATTCATTAAATTATATAAGTCCTATTAAATAGATACGCAACATCAATGCCGAACGCTAACTCTTTAATTTAATTGAGTTTTCTCAAATCATTTCATACATAAACTGTAAAATTCCATTGAAAAATGTAAAGAGTATCGACTTCCCCCGCTTAAGCCACTCAATAATTTACCGATAAGTAAAATAAGGAGAATTATATGGATGTGCCCGCACCTGGAAAGACCAGGGAATTTCACAGAATACGATATCCTGCTTTTTACAGGCCGAAAATCAGAATTCTGGGTGACGATTGTGACAGCGAAACCATAGAGTTATCTGAAAAAGGTGTCAGGTTCCGCTATCAGGGGCCGGCGAAATTAATTGCCGGGTTGAAAATAAAGATGAATATAACTTTTTATGACGGCGAATCTTTTCAGCTCAAAGGAGAGCTTTTGAGAGTTAGAGAAGAAGATGTATTAAGACGTCTCAAAGGAGAGCTTTTGAGAATTAGAAGAAAAGACGTAATCATGCGTTTTTCAGAAAGCGTTCCAATATACCGGCTAATAAATGAGCAGCAATATATGAAATATATTGCTATGCCTCACACTGGAAGGACAAGGCAATTTCACAGGATACGGTATCCCCTCTCCTTCCGGCCGAAAGTCAGAATTCAGGGTGAAGATTGCGACTATAGAGCTGTAGAGTTGTCTGAACGCGGGGTCAGGTTCCTCTATAAGGGACCGGCGCGATTAAGCGCGGGGCTGGAAATAGAGGTGAATATAACTTTTTCTGACGGCGAGTCTTTTCAGCTCAAAGGAGAACTTTTGAGAGTCGCAAAACAAGACGTCATCATGCGTTTTTCAGGAAGTCTTACGACAAATAGACTTATGAAGGAACAGTTATATATAAAGAATCATGTTATCGGCCATATTTAACCCAAAAAATGCAGACTGGTCTTTTCCTTCACAGCTGCAAATATTCCTTCAGCAGTTTTGGATATAAACGGGGATTAAACAGAATGTTTGTCATCAGATAACATTCATGAGTGCAAAAACAGCCGTTGTCCTTTATGGACCTGATTATACTCTGACTTTTTTTATTTTTTCGCAGCCTTTCAATATCATACCCGCTATCTCTTAAATTCCCGAGTTTCATTGAAAAGGATTCGCACGGATATACATCCCCCGACTCTGTCAGTACAAGGTTTAATTTCCCGGCATAACAGGGGACCATCTGCCTTTTCCGGACCCCGGTTTCGTAGATAAGACGGCGCTGCAGAATGTCCTGTGCCGCCTTAAGCTTTGCCCCTTTAAAGCGGTAAATGCATGACTCCCTGTTTTTCAGGTTTGCCGCCAGTTCATTGATAGTCTCAAGATATTTCTCCATATCAACATCTTTAAGTCCGGGGTCGGCAACAGCTCCCCTGATAAGGGAAACGGTATGCGTCCTGATCCTGTCCATGCCTTTCACTAACTCAATGACTTCGTCCATACTATCCTGGTTTGCCGAGCAGAAGACTGTATTGATGCCGAGTTCGAAATTCGGATACAGATCAAGCAGTGCTCCCAGGGCCTCATATGTCTTAATAGTCCGGTGGAAGCTGCCATTTCCCCTGATCGAATCGTGGACGTTTTCCGGTCCTTCCAGGGACAGTTTCACCGCGATAGTGCTCTGACTGCAGTGTTTAAGAACTGTTTCGATCTTTTCCTTTATCACATCCGTCATCAACCCGTTAGTGGGAAAAAGAATTATTGAAGGCCTGTTGTTCTTATAGAATACTTTTGCTATTTCAACGATATCATCCCTTAAAAATATCTCGCCCCCGGAAAACGCAAGCCACAGAAGCTTTCCCATTGAAGGAGATATTTTCCTGATCTCATCAAGAGACAATTCAGGCCGGTTTTCTGCTGAAAGGTTGTCGTCCGACAAATAAAAACAGAAGGGGCACCTGGCATTACATCTACGTGTAAGGAAAAAAGTGAGCTGTACAGGGCTTCGTTTCCAGAAAATTGAAGCTGCATGTCGAAATGGTGAATAAGACATTTCTGACCCTTACCTTAATATATGTTTAACTATACCTGCGATTGTCCCCATGACAATCGGCACAGGATAAAGCACAATATAATAAAGAGCGGCCAGCCCGGCAAACAGACCTCCCTTTGTCTCAAAAAAGGACTTAAACAGTCTCCTGTTCACATACATGTTAACTATTAAAATAAATACAGCCGGAATCAGGAATTCATTCTTGTGAGTCAGGCCCCACATTAATAAAAGGACCAGATTCAGGCAATATGAAGCAACGTCTGTTTTAAGCTCTAACGAGGCAGTACCGGAGTCAGCGAGCAGGTCCCTGTTTTTGAGCGAGTACATATTCCAGTAAGCGGATTTTTTAAATGCATTGCGAAGTGAACGTACCAGCGAAAAATTAAATATGTGCCTGACCTGGATCCCGGGATCCATTATCAGCCTGCATCCGGACCTCCGCAGCCTGTGGCTGAATTCAACATCCTCTATTATAGGTAAAAAAACCTCCGGGAATCCCCCGCTCTTCCTGAAAGTCAGGGCATCTATGATCATTGCATGGGCAGCAATATAGTCCGGATTATCATTCTTTTTAGTCTCCGAATAATTAACATAAACCGACTGGAAAATGCTGAAAAAATCCTTATCATGAGGCATTCTTGTATATGTACCGCCGACAATAGTAGTCGAATCCGTTTCAGATAATGTTTTATTTACAAGCGAAAGAGTATCTTCCTGAAGCAGGCAGTCAGCATCTGTAAAGAATATAAAATCACCGGTGCTGCTCTCTGCACCGATATTCCTGGCCTTTGAAGTCCCGGAACGCTTTTCAATACAGACAAGCTTACAGGGGACTTTCTTTATAATCTCAACGGAATTATCCCCGGAACAGTCATCAACTACTACAACCTCAAAATCAGTGTATTTTGAGGCAAAAGCAGCTGTTAGGCATTCCCCGATAGTATCAGCGCCGTTATAGTTCGGTATTACAATTGAGATTCTTTTTTCCATCACCAAATATACGCAAAATTACCGGTCATACGGATGTATAGAAAATTTGGGCAATTAATATTATAATATACTCTGTTCCCCGGGAATAATCACAAATGCCAAAAAAAATAGCGATCGTTGTCACGGACAGAAAACACGAGGCCCTGAGAATGGCTGTCGGGGCCACTCTTGCAAACGATGAAGTAAGCGTATTTATAATGGACGAAAAACTCGAAATAGACTACGATATAAACGTAAATGTAGAGATGCTCGGTGATCTGAATGTCAAAATATTCACCAATAACAGGGAAAACCCGTTCGAGCATAAAACCATTGAAGACATTGCGCTTATGCTACCGGAATATGACGTTGTTATCCCTTACTAAAGTCGGCGGGGCAAGCCATGTCCCTCAATGCTTCTGATTGACAAAATATTTTGTATCATTTTAATATTATAATTAAATAAAATTTGTTCAGAGGTAATATATGATCCAGAAAATAGAAGAATTATCATCTACAACCAGAAGGCTTCAGATCAATGTTCCGAATGAAGTCATTCAATCCGAAACAGCCATGATTTACAATGAAATCAAAGCAACGACAAAACTTCCCGGATTCAGACAGGGCAAGGTGCCGCAGGCCCTCCTTATAAAAAAATTCGGGAAAAACGTTGAGGCCCAGGTTATTGAA
>JAUVPO010000018.1 GCA_030598625.1 Deferribacteres bacterium
CAAGACCGCTTTCAGGAGAATGCGCCTGTTGTCTCAGGTCCCCGGAAGTGCCGGTTGAGATGACCTTTCCCCTGTGGATGATCGCCATCCTGTCGCACATCTGCTCGGCTATCTCAAGTATATGCGTTGACATGAATATGCACATCCCGTTGTTTCTCGACGCATGCAATATTTCCTTCAGGAGTCTCGCGCCTCGCGGGTCGAGACCGACAAGCGGCTCATCCAGGATCAGCGCCTTCGGGCTGCGCATGAATACAGCCGACAGGTTAAGTCTCTGCTTCATGCCGTGCGAGAAGTTTTCAATGAGCTCATTTTTCCATTCACCGAGCTCGAAAATCTCCAGATATTTCATGCCGCCGTCCCGGAGTTCTTTATCTGTCATCCCGTATATGCCGGCGACGAATTTCATGTATTCCCACGCCGTAAGTTTTTCATAGAGAATCGGTCGGTCGGGGATATAGCCCATGACCTTTTTCGCGGAGACAGGGTCCTTCAGTATGTCATGCCCGTCGACTGTAATGGTCCCTGAAGTAGGTTTCATGAGACCCATGATCATCCTGATGACGCTGGTCTTTCCGGCGCCGTTGGGCCCGAGAAAACCGAATATCTCACCTGCCTGAATCTCCAGGCTGACATCATTAACGGCAATATGCTCACCGTATTGTTTTACGAGATGGTCAAGGACTATCATAATGCCTCCATTATATCAATTTTCACATCCCTTATAATTTCCGCATGGGAAACCAGCTCATCGAGGTCCCCCTCTACAAGACGAATATGTGTTACATTAGCCGGGAACTGCCCCATGGACGGGTCCGCGGGCACCCACTGATCAATCCACACCTCAGGCCATATATGAAAATAAAAATGTCCTTTAATATATACAAGCCCTCCCACCATTCTTGTCGGCAACCCCCCTGCCCTTGTAAAGGCCGTAAACAGCACTGTAGACTCTTTGCCTTCGCCGGCAGGATAATTGAAAACATCCATTGCAGTACCTATCTGAAACATGGGTCTTTTTGTAATAGTCAGATACAGGTTAGCTGTAAGGAACCTTGCCAGCCTGAACGCGTTTTTTTCAAGTGCGACAAATTTATCGGCATTATATATGATCGTATGATGATCACTATGTACAAAAGGGGTGGGCTTCAGAAAAAAGTTAATATCTTTATCTTTCCCCTTGTAAGGCAGTTTATAAGTCAGTTCTTTCAATGACTCTACCTTCTCCCTGTTTATCTCCAAAAAATCCCCCTTTAAAACCTGGCGGCCCCCATTCAGCAAAGGGTATTCAGACACTTTTAGTCCTGAAAGCCGAATCTTTAAATAGGAAAGGTCATCCGGATATGATAATTGTTTATCGGCCTTGATTACAGGAATGGAAAGAAAATCAAAAATGCGATTATATTCCTTTGATTTGGCTGAATTCTCTGATTCTGATAAATAAAGACGTCCCGAAGGGTCTTTTTCCTTCAGGACAATACCCCCGTCGCTAATCCAGGAGTAGCTTTCTCCTATCTTTAATACGTATGTTGTAGATACATTTATACCGGTCTTGATAGGAATGAGATCGCGCACTTCAACGATCTCATCCTCAACTTCCAGCGAAAAAACATCAAGGACCGGGACCTTAAAAAGCTTTCCCTTCTCAAGACCCTGCGCGAAAAGCATATGTTTGACAGTGACGGGCAGGTAAAGCTGTCCCTGTATTTCCAGTGTCCGGGTACTTTTCTTTTCCCCTGTCTCCAGAAATACTAACAGCAGATTATCTTCATCCAGTTCTCCGTACGACTTAAAATACTCTTCCCCTGACCGTCTTTCAAACTCAAAGGTCTTTATCCTGTACTCAAGGTCCGTCAGGCATTTAAACTGCGAACTGCCGGTAATTCTTTTACCCTCATCCGTATTAAAATCAGTTTTACCGGACTGAGTAAACCTGTACTCATCTCCTATTTTCTCGGAAGATGTTTTCATATATCCTATCTTCCTGTCCTGACTGTAGACGCCGAACCACTCCTCGCTTTTTTTAAATTGTTCTTCAGAAAGTTTTTGAAGGGGGGAAAACTTGACACCGGAGATGTAATAACGATATACAAGAATAAATACAAGACAAATCCAGACACCGATGATCCCCAGTCTTATGAACAGGGAAACCTTTTTTGACATCACCTATCTTTTACCCATCTGTTATTATGTTTTAATGTTTTAACAAGAAAATCTATCAAAATATGTCCATGGCTGTCAACACCCGGTGAGATATAACATGATTAACCGCTCCTGATACTAAAACATCTTCATTTGCTCCACGGTGTCCTGAGTTGAAAATACCGGGTATTTTTCATTAAAGCATGCCGCGCAGTATTTCTCCGGATTCCGCACTACCTTCAACAGCCCTTCGAGACTCAGATACCGAAGGGTATCAGCTGTAGTAAATTTTCTTATTTCCTCAATAAGGTGGGTAGATGCTATCAGTTCTTTTCTGGTCGCCGTATCGATCCCGTAAAAACACGGGCCCACGATAGGCGGAGAGCTTATCCTCATATGCACTTCTTTTGCGCCGCCGCCTTCCTTTATCATCTTTATAATCTTTTTGCTTGTAGTCCCTCTCACGATTGAATCGTCGACCACCAGCACCCTTTTGCCTTCAAGGAGCTTTCTGACAGGATTCAACTTTATCTTCACCCCGAAGTGCCTTATCGACTTCCGCGGCTCTATAAACGTGCGGCCCACATAGTGGTTTCTTATTAATCCGAAATCAAAGCGTATCCCGCTTTCGTCCGAATATCCCAGCGCGGCAGGAACCCCTGAATCAGGCACGGGGATAACAATGTCGGCGTCAACAGGATTTTCCCTTGCAAGCTGACGTCCAAATTCTTTTCTTATCTCGTCTACGTTGAGATTTCCAAATATGTTGCTGTCCGGTCTTGCAAAGTATATGAATTCAAAAATGCAGGAGGCCTGTCTCACGGAAGGGAACGGCTTGATGGATTTTATTCCTCCTGAGCCAATAATCAGCATTTCACCCGGCTCAATATCTCTTTCATAAGTCGCGTCTATAAGGTCAAACGCGCATGTCTCGGAAGCGACAACATATCCGCCGTCATACTTGCCGAGGCTTAACGGCCTGAAACCATAAGGGTCTCTTATCGCAATAAGTTCATTTTCGGTCATCAACAAAAGACTGAAGGCGCCGGACAGTCTCCTTACAGCATCTACAATTCTTTCATACAATCCACCGGCCCTGGAGCTGGCAATCAGATGAACAATCACTTCACTGTCCGACGTTGACTGGAATATCGCCCCTCTCGCCTCCAGGTCATTTTTTAATTCAACGGCGTTAACAAGATTTCCGTTATGCGCGATTGCAAGCGAACCCAAAGAAAAATTGACCATTATAGGCTGTACATTTTTCAGTGAACTTGCACCCGCTGTTGAATAGCGGTTATGTCCTATGGCAATATCTCCCGGAAGGCGCTTGAGTCTCTTTTCAGTAAAAATATCCGTTACAAGACCCATGGATTTTTCAATGAAAATCTGCCGTCCGTCAGAAGAACAAATGCCGGCGCCCTCCTGTCCCCTGTGCTGAAGGGCATGAAGTCCCAGATAGGTCAGGTTTGCGGCCTCAGGATGGCCGAATATCCCGAACACTCCGCATTCTTCATGAAATTTATCAGATGATAATGTCAGATAGGGAGTAGAATATATACTGTTATTGCGAATTAATTTTTTAACGTTCTCCACTAATATTCCTGAAAAAGTATTTTACGCAGAAACACCTTAGTATAACATTTTTTAATATCCGGCTTCGCACCATTTTCCGGCGTTTTGAAACATCTTCAGCCATGGCGATGCCTTCAAGGTCTTCTTCCAGTCTTCAGGCATCCACGGCCATTGCCACTTAAGAAACGTCCGTTCTGGGTGAGGCATTATTGCCAGGTGCCTGCCGTTTGAAGAACAGAGGCCGGCAATCCCAAAAGAAGACCCGTTCGGATTAAAAGGGTACCTCATTGTAACTTCATTATTATCGTCAACGTACCGTATTGGCGCCAGGTTGTTTTCCTCCACCTCTCCGGCAATCTTCTCATCAGGGAAATATGCCCTTCCTTCGCCGTGCGCAACCCAAATCCCCAATACAGAACCCTCCATGTCCTTTAACATAATTGAAGGGCCCGGCAAAATCTTAACCGTTGAAAAACGGGATTCAAAGCGTCCTGATGTATTGTGAATAAACCTCGGCTGAATACTGTCCTCAATCCCGGGGTAAGGAACCCATCCAAGAAGCGCCATCAGCTGACAGCCGTTACATACCCCAAAGCTGAAGGTATCCTCCCTATCGTAGAAATCCTGAAATTTTATACGGAGTTTTTCATTAAATCTTATGACGCCTGCCCAGCCCTTCGCTGAATCCAAAACATCCGCGTAACTAAAACCGCCAACAAATGCAACCCACCTGAAATCATCAAGCCTGACCCTGTCCTCGAGAAAATCATTCATTGTTATGTCCCACGTCTCAAACCCGGACCGGAAAAAAGCCGATGTCATTTCCCTGTCGCTGTTACTGCCCTCTTCACGGATAATTGCGACCTTCGGCTTAATATTGCTTCCAATCAAGGCAGGCGGCGTATCTTCAGGACTGAAACTCAATTTATAATCAGGAAACCGCCTGTTAAAGTTACTTCCCCTTTCTTCCTCAGCACACTCCGGATTTGCCTGAAGCCTCTCCAGTTGATAACTTGTCTCTTCCCATATGTCCCTTAATACCCTCATGTCTTCACTAAGAACCGATTCGCCGTTTACGGACATTGAAATTTGACCTGAACCGGAAGTGCTCCCTATGACTTCAAAAGGGATTGTTTCTTTCTTTAACATACCGGAAATAATCTCTTCATTTTCAGGCAGGTATTCAATTACAAGTCCAAGCTCTTCAGAGAAGAGTAACGGGAATATCACCCCCCCTTGTCCCTCATTGGTAAGGGGGGGATGGAGGGGTATATCAATATCAATGCCGCAGTTGCCGGCAAAGGCCATCTCAAGAAGAGTCGTTATCAACCCGCCGTCGCTTCTGTCATGGCCGGAAAGTATAAGGTCCCTGGAAACAAACATCTGGACAGCGTTAAAAACGCGCTTAAGAAGTTCAATGTCATCAACATCAGGCGGCTCACTTCCAATCTGATTGTAAACTTGCGCCAGCGCGCTTGCGCCGAGTCTGTTCTTCCCGTTTCCCAAATCAATGTAAATAAGCATGCTCTTTCCCGGTCTTTTAATATCAGGGGTAACTACTTTCGTGATATCAGGACATGTTGCATACGCGGATACAACCAACGCGCCGGGAGATTTAACGGTTTCGGTTTCACCTGAAGAACCCCTGACCCTGGCTGCCATCGAAAGGCTGTCCTTACCGCCGTCAATAGCAATGTTAAGCCCGGTCATAATGTCAGAAAGGGCAACCGCAGCGTCATAAAGTTTTGCGCCCTCTCCGGGCAGTTTCGCCGCCCACATCCAGTTGCCGGAGCATTTAATATCTTCCAGCGCGCTTATTTTTGCCCAAACCATATTTGTTAATGCCTCGCCGACACACAGCCTTGCCATTGCAGAAGGATTAAGCAGCGCCTTTACAGGCTGTTCTCCAATTGATATCGCAGCCCCCGTCAAACCGAAATGGCTTTGACCTACAACAGCAACATCGGAAACTGTAAGCTGTAATGGTCCCGCACACTGTTGCCGGGCAATTAATCCGCCGACGCTTCGATCAACCTTATTCGTTAAGAACCTCTTTGATCCAACCGACAATAAACGGAGCACCCTGTCAAGCGCGTCTTTGACAGTTACTCCGTCCGGCAGAACAAGGGATTCAGTCTTTAACGGGACACGATCAAGATAGAACGTCTTTTGAGGCATGTCACCCAATATTTTCTCCAACCGCAGATTAACAGGGGTGCTTCCGTCGATTTTATCATAAAGGATTATGAAGCCGTCGCCGGAAATATCTCCGATTACAGCGCTTGAGACCTTTTCACGCAAACAGAACTTTTGAAACATGTCAATATCTTCCGGCCTGACAAGCAATGCATTCTGCTCCTGATATTCAGCCCCCCATATTTCAAGCACTGAGAGGGTATTATCGCCAAGTTGAATCTTTCTGACATTTATCCTCGCTCCAGCAGGATAAATAATCTCTTTAACGACATTGCAGTTTCCTCCAGCGCCCTGATCATGAATGCTGACAATGGGATTATTTTCACCCATTTCAATGCAGGCACGCAAAACCCTGTTCAGTTTATGCTCCATCTCGGCGTCCCCGCGCTGAACCGCATTAAAATCAAGCTCGGCAATATTTTCTCCCTGTATCATGCTTGAAGCAGCGCCTCCGCCAATGCCGATTCTATAAGCAGGCCCCCCGATTTTAACCACCAGCATTCCTTTTTCAGGTTCGCCTTTTTCAGTATGCCGGGAATCCATTTGCCCGATTCCGGCAGTAAACATTATAGGTTTAAGCCACTCATATCGTTCGCCGTTCGGCAACCTTACACCAAATGAACGGGTAAATCCCTGAATAACGGGTTCACCGAATTTATTACCGTAATCAGATGCGCCGTTGCTTGCCTGTATCCCGATTTCGAGCGGAGAAGCCAGGTTTCCCGGATAATCAAACGATCTGTCTTCCCAGGGCAGTTCATAACCGGGGACCAACAGGTTTCCAACACAGTAGGCGGCTGTCCCTGCTATCACCAGTCCACCTCTTCCTGTTGCCTCAACATCTCTGATCCTTCCGCCTGTGCCGGTTTCAGCTCCGGGGAACGGCGCCACCCCGCTCGGGAAATTGTGAGTCTCCGCAGTAAAGATAGGGTCGTAACGAAGCCGGGTCATTTGAAAACGCGACGGCATCAGAGGATTTTCCGGAATTATCGTCCTGATTTCATATCCTTTAATTGAACTGGAGTTATCATTAAATGCAATAATGCTGTTATTCGGATTGGCCTGCAGCGGCTGTCTTATCAAATCAAGAAGGGAATGTGGAGCCTCTTTGCCTTCAATAACCAGTTTGCCTTTAAAAAACCAGTGCCTGGAATGTTCGCTGTTCGACTGACTTAAGTCAAAACACTCAACATTTGTAGGATCTCTGCCAATATCTTTAACAAACAGATTGAAGTAATATTCCGTATCCCACCCGTCAAATCCAAGACCCATTTCTTTATTGATTTTATCGAGCGCGGATTTCCCCTCTTTTATCAGAGGCACCGGGTATACGGGTTCAGGTTCAATCCCTGCCTTAAAAGAGGACAGCGGTTCAGGATAGCGGCATTCCGTCATACGGTCATGGACATCTTGAAGAATACTCTCAATCTGTTCATTACCCGGTACGCCAACTGTTTTCAACAGGTACCTGCGTGAGCGTTCAATACGCGTGATTTTTTTTAGCCCACAGGCTTGACATACTGCAACAGCATTTGTCGACCATGCAGTAGTAAAATTCATGCGGGGACCAACCTCGATTATAACTCCCCGCTTATTGGTCAAAAAACTTTTATCAGAAAAATTATCCGGTCCAAAGGTCTCTGAAAGCAACCAACTCACTATTTTTATCTCATCTTCTGTAACCGGTCCTATGATCTCAACATTGAAACAATATTCAGTTTCTATGCTTTCTATATCCTGAGAAACCCTATTTCGCAACCTGGATAAAAGACTTTTTCTGCCAGCCCCTGATAAGGCAGGTGTCCGATAAAAATGTATTAAATCCATTGTGATTTTCTCCACAGGAAAAGTATAGCAGTCGCTATTTTATCATTTTTGAAATCTCTATGTCATTTCATTTGCACTGCAAACTGCATTTTTTGATTAATACTATTTGCCTGCCTACGTATCTACCATTCAAATTCCACCTAAAGCCCACCGCTGATTATACCGATAAAAAGAAGAACGACGGAATACGAAAAGGGGCTAACAATGTATAACTACATGGTTTTGAATGTGTCCGAGAGGAAGCTGCACAAAGATTTCATGTCATATTATAAACTCACGCCGTGTGATGACTTTTATTTCGTCTCTATAAACAATCCGGAATTCCTGCGATACCTGGAAGAATTCCTGGAAAGAAGAACAAATTAAAACGCTTATAATCCAGTCACTTCCCCAATAGCCCCGGCAGTGATGCCGGCAAGGCATTTCAGTTCCTCAAAAGAGATGCTTAACGGAGGCATCATTACTATGACATTGCCGAGCGGCCTTATGATAAGCCCTTTTTCCCGCGCCTTATGACAAACATTCGAGCCGATTTTTTCTTTTATGGCATAGGGTTCCCCTGTTTTCTTGTCCTTCACAAGCTCAATCCCAACCATTAAGCCCCGTTGTCTTATATCGCCGACATGTGGAAAATCCGCTGTCTTATCAAGTTCTCTTTTTAGTATTTCAATCTTCTTTTGCATTTTCCCGATAGTTTTTTCTTTTCTGAACAGATCAAGATTTGCAACTGCGGCCGCACAGGCAAGCTGGTTCCCCGTATATGTGTGCCCGTGAAAAAAAGTCTTCAAGTCCTTATATTTTCCAAGAAATGTCCTGAATATTTTGTCCGTGGCAAGTGTTGCGGCAAGGGGCAAATAGCCGCCCGTGACTCCCTTTGCAAGACATAGTATGTCCGGGCTTACATTTTCATGCTCGCAGGCAAACATCTTCCCCGTCCTGCCAAAACCGGTCGCTACCTCGTCCGCAATCATGAGAACGTTATATTTACGACACAGCCTGCTTACGCCTTTTAAATATCCCGGTGGAGAAGTAATCATCCCGGCCGCCCCCTGCACAAGCGGTTCAATGATTAACCCGGCAATTTTCTCACCATGTTTTTTTAATATATCCTCCATCTTCATGAGACAAAGGAAATCACATGAGGGGTATTTTCTGTGAAATTCGCACCTGTAACAGTAAGGGGACGGAGCATGAAAAGACTTAAAAAGCATCGGAGCAAATATTTTTTGAAATATGTCGATCCCTCCGACACTTACTGCTCCGATGGTATCTCCGTGGTATGCGTTTCTTAGTGATAAAAACTTGGTTTTTTGTTTCTTCCCTTTATGCTGCCAGTATTGAAATGCCATTTTAAGTCCTATTTCAACAGCAGTTGACCCATTGTCTGAATAGAATACCCTGGAGAGTCCTTTCGGCGTTATTTCCACAAGCATTTCAGCCAAAACCGCGGCAAGCGGATGGGTAAGGCCAAGAAGGGTCGAGTGGCTGATTTTGCCAATCTGGTCTTTTATCGCATTATCTATCTCTTTTTTCCCGTGACCGTGAACCGTAACCCATATAGAAGATACTCCGTCGAGGTACCACTTTCCAGAAATATCTTTAAGAAAAGAACCCCGCCCCCCGGTAATTATTACAGGATTCTCGTCCGCCCATTCCTGCATCTGTGTAAATGGATGCCACAGATATTTTCTATCCAGATTTTCAATACGCTTTTTAAATGCTTTTATTTCCATAAGATAATTAATGAACAACCCCTGAGCAGGGCTTCGAGGAATTCTTTTGATTAAACTTACCATCGAATATCTTAAAAGTCAAAGTTACCGGAATTCCCACAAAAATCAACTGTCCACTTATAGTATTATTATTGTGTGTTATAATGTTAGTTTTACAAGGACATACATCAGAGGTATAATGAGTACTGAATGAAAAAGACTATCTTACCGTTTTTAATAATTATTGCTTTAATTTCAGGATACCTGATCGGAAACCGGTCTGATTTTTTATCGAATAAACCAAGCTCGCCTCCATACACTTATAATCTTGAACTTTCAGGGGACCTCTCAGGTAAAAGCGCGGCCTTTTCAGATATAGTCAAAGTTATAAGTCCTGCCGTGGTTAATATATCCACTTCAAAGACTGTTATAAAGAAGGACTCAACTCTCCCTCATTTTTTTGATGGTCCTTTTAAGGACTTTTTTGAGCCTTTTAATATGCCAAGAAAATGGAAAGAGCAAAGTCTTGGATCGGGAGTGCTGGTATCATCTGATGGATATATAATAACAAACAATCATGTTGTGGAAAAAGCCGATGAAATAAAGGTGACGTTATATGACCAGCAAAATTACAAAGGTAAAATTGTCGGTACAGACCCGAAGACGGACATTGCAATCATTAAGATCTCTACCACAAATCTTCCCGCCATAAAATGGGGGGATTCAGACAATCTCCATGTCGGTGAGTTTGTGCTTGCCTTCGGCAATCCTTACAGCCTGGGGCATACCGTTACCATGGGTATAGTAAGCGCCCTCGGCAGGGCAAATGTCGGCATTGCGGATTATGAAGATTTCATCCAGACTGATGCCGCCATAAACCCCGGTAATTCCGGCGGCCCCCTTGTAAATATAAAAGGTGAACTTATCGGCATCAATACGGCAATTTTCTCAAGGACCGGCGGGTATCAGGGGATAGGGTTTGCAGTTCCATGTAACATGGCTAAATCTGTTATGAACCAGCTCATAAAAGAAGGCAAGGTCACACGCGGATGGCTGGGGGTGACAATACAGAACCTTACGCAAGAGCTTGCCGGGGAGTTCGGTCTTGACAAATCCTTTGGCGCCCTTGTTACGGACATATTCGATAGCAGCCCGGCTGAAAAGGCGGGGCTAAAAAGAGGAGATGTGATTCTCGAAGTCAACGGGAATAAAATCAAAAACGTAGAAACTCTAAGGAACATGGTTGCTCAGAGCAACGTCGGTAATAAGATAAAATTGAAAATCTTACGGAATGGAAAGGAGCTTTCCATTAACGCGACTGTCGCTGAATTCCCCCAGGAAATAGCCCAGGCAGTTCCGGGGGGGAAGGAAAAAAATTTACTCGAAGATGAAAACGCGCTTGCCGGTTTCAGCGTAATGGATCTGACACGCGAAATAGCCAAACAACTTGGTCTTTCCAGGAATGAACAGGGTGTTGTAATAGTCAGCGTTAATCCTTATACCGCGGCTGAGGATGCCGGATTAAAAAAAGGCGACGTGATTCAGGAAATTAATAAAAAAAGGGTGAAAAATTTAAGCGATTTCAGTAAAATACTCCCCCATGCAAGGGAAGGTGATACGATATTGCTTTTTATAAACAGGGGTGGAAAGAAATTTTATATAACCCTGAAAATTTACTCGTAAAGGAGAAATGAATACAACCATGCTTTACAGAATCGTTTTTTTTCTGGTCTTTGCAGCAAGTGGATATTTTCTCGGGATTAGAGAAGGATTGTCCTATCAGGGCATTTTCTGGGGCGCGGGTATCGCAACAGCCGCCCTGCTTCTGGAGTATGTCTTAAACATGGTCAGTTTTGCCGCTGTAGTCGGGGGGGGTATCGGTTTATCCGTCGGTCTTTTATTCGCAAAATTGATTTATTTTCCTATAAGCACCTTTTTTACCACACTGGACGAGTCATATATCAGGGTCATTCTTAATGTCTTATTAGGTTACAGCGGTTTCCTTCTGGGATTGAGAGCGGGCAGAGACTTTTCCTTATCAAACATAATTAAGGCATTTAAAAGCAGCGGGGAAGAAGGGCGCGACACGGTTATTGACACCAGTGTAATAATAGACGGCAGGATAGTGGATGTCTGCGAAGCCGGTTTCCTGGAAGGAAGTTTTGTTATACCACAGTTTATCCTGCAGGAGCTTCAGCATATTGCGGATTCCACAGACCCCCTGAGAAGGGCGCGTGGAAGGAGAGGGCTTGACATCCTGCACAAAATTCAAAAATTGTCCAATTTAACAGTAAAGATAATAGACGAAGACTTCCCGAAGATAAAGGAAGTGGACGCCAAACTGGTGGCTCTTGCCAGAGTGCTTGGCGCCAAGATAATTACAAACGACTTCAACCTCAACAAGGTAGCGGAACTTCAGGGAGTTACCGTGCTCAATCTCAATGAACTTGCAAATGCCCTTAAACCTGTAGTGCTTCCCGGTGAAAAGATGAATATCTTTATAGCAAAAGAAGGCAAAGAATCGAACCAGGGCGTCGGTTATCTTGACGATGGGACAATGGTAGTTGTTGATAACGCCAGGAAGACCATAAATCAACAGGTAAACGTTGTCGTTACAAGTGTTTTGCAGACCACTGCCGGAAGGATGATATTCGCAAAACTCAAGGAAGACGCAGATAGAGAAGAACTGAAGTTGGCCCGGCATTAATGAAGAAAAAGATAATCGCCATAGTTCCGGCAGCCGGCCTTGGAACAAGGTTTAATAAATCCATAAGAAAGACCTTTGCCGAAGTCAACGGTGTCCCTCTTTTAATCCATACCTTAAAAAGGCTCCACAGTGAAGAGTCAATAACGGAAATAATCCCTGCCCTCGGGCAGCAGGATATTGAAAAGGGATTGAAAATGGTCGCTGAATATAAGCTAAACAGGATAAAACGGATAGTCCCCGGAGGGCGGGAGAGACAGGACTCTATTTATAACGCGCTGAAAGTGCTTGAAGAAACCGAAAGCGGTTCATGCGGAGACAACCTCATATTAATCCACGACGGGGCAAGGCCGATTATTCCGGATGGAACGATCGGAAAACTTTTAAAGGGAATAAACGGCGTTGACGGTGTTGCACCCGGTGTTCCCGCAAAAGATACGCTGAAAGAAGTCTCTGTTGACGGCATCGTAGTTTCCACTAAAAAACGTGACAATATCCGGGCTATTCAGACCCCCCAGGTTTTCACATACAGGGTCATTAAAGAAGCTTATGAGACAGCTTATGCAGAAGGTTTTTATGCAACGGATGACGCGGCCCTTGTTGAGAGGACAGGGGGCAAGATAAGGATTATCCAAGGCAGCCCCCTTAATATCAAAGTTACAACCATGGAAGACCTTGAAATGGTAGAATACATACTCAAAAAGAAACCATGGGGTGATGGAGTAGAGAGTTTATCATGCGAATCGGCATAGGCTATGACTCACATAAATTAGTCGCGGGCAGGAAGCTCATCCTCGGAGGAGTGGACATCCCGTTTGAAAAGGGACTTTCCGGTCATTCAGATGCCGATGTTTTATGTCATGCAATAATAGATGCAATAATAGGCGCACTCGGATCAGGGGACATAGGAACACATTTCCCCGATACGGACAGTAAATGGAAAAATGTTTCAAGTATCGAGTTGCTTTCTGAAATTATAAAACTGATGAAGCGGAAAGGTTTTGGCATCTTATGGATTGACTCAACCGTTATAACGGAAAAACCAAAACTTCAACCGTTCACAGAAAAAATGAAAGAAAAAATCTCGATTGCCGGAATATCGTCTGATTCAATCAATATAAAAGCCAAAACCAACGAGGGCATGGGGTTTACGGGAAGCGGCGAAGGCATAGCAGCCCAGGCTGTCTGCCTGTTGAAGCCTGTGTGAATTTTTTTATTTGCGGGATTGATAGGTTATAATCAAGACACATTATTGCTTCATATTATTTTCATAATTTAATATTATTCTTTATTTTGAGATTGATTGGAGAAATCACATGAAATATAAAGGTCCTGTTCTGGTAATTCTTATAGCTATAGGAGTCGCCGCGTTGTTCCTGATGCCTGCAAAAAAAGTATATGAAGAAGTGGCGGCAGTCGGCAAGCCGGCGCCTGACTTCGAATATCCCGACTCAAACGGAAAGATATGGAGGCTTTCCGATCTGAGAGGCAAAGTGGTTTTTATCAATTTCTGGGCAACGTGGTGCGCCACATGCAAATCGGAAATGCCTTATAAGGAATCTCTTTTTCAAAGGATGCAGGGCAGACCGTTCCAGATGTTCGGTATACTTTTCAGGGATGATCCCGCCAATCTCGCAAGTTATTTCAGAAAGCAGAAGGTCAGTCCGCCTACACTATTAAGTCCTGATAACGAAGCCGCTAGACTTTTCGGCATTACGGGAGTACCTGAAACATTTATCATAGACAAGGAAGGCATTGTCAGGGAAAAGATAGTAGGCCCGACAGTATGGGACAGTCCCGAGAAAATCGCCATGATTGAAAAGTGGTTATAGAAAGATGTATGAAGAGCTTAAACAAATTGCCGTATCTTCGGGAGCAACCGCATTTGGAGCGGGGTATGTTAAAGATTTAAGGCTTCATTACGATGCACTGCCGTTAGACCAGACCGCAGACATGTCGTGCGGCATTTCCATCGGCGCAAGAGTTTCCGGTTCAGTCCTTAAAGGTTGTATCATCGGCCCGTCCCGCCATTATCTTCATCATTATAAAATGCTTAATCTCCTGCTCGACCAGACAGCCTTAAAACTTTCGATCGCCCTTCAAAACAGGGGATATAAGGCCCTCCCGATTCCCGCAAGCCAGATTGTCGACTGGGAAAAGCAGACAGCCCATCTCTCACACAAGATGATAGCGGTGCGCGCCGGCATAGGCTGGATAGGCAGGAACAATCTTCTCGTCCATCCCGAATACGGCTCTAAAATCAGGCTCGCGACAGTGCTTACCAACATGCCCCTTGAAACAGACAAACCATTAGAAAGAGATTGTGCTGATTGCAGGGAATGCATTGAAATATGTCCGGTTAATGCTGTCAGTGAATCATATAAAAACTGGAATAAAGCGGCCTGTCTCGAAAAACTCAAATATTTTGCCAAGGCCCATAATGTGGGTCAATACATATGCGGCCTCTGCGTTAAAGTATGCAA
>JAUVPO010000263.1 GCA_030598625.1 Deferribacteres bacterium
CGGGAAGGCATCACGACCTTCGAGGAGGTCATCTCCAAAATCCATTACCAGGATTTTGAGATTGGTGAAAGAAAACATACCGGGGTTTCAAACACGGAGTAAATACTTCAGGACCGTTACCTATTCTCCTCGCCTCATACCCGTTCAGGCGTCTGATTTACATAGATCGGAAGTGATGCCATATGCTTTCCGTCAATAGCTAAATCTATGGAATATTCCCCGAAGTCCGGGAATTTAAGACCCTGCAGGTTCAGGATCATGTTTGCCGCGATTGAAGTACGGGGCACGTCCCTGAACCGCACATTTATCCCCGTCTCAAGAGGCGGGACAACCGCTTTGCCGTCTTCGTCGATGATATTTATCCTGATCTTATGGTCGCCTTCTTCAATTTTTGAAAAGCGCAGCCTGAGGGCGACAGCGCACATCGGATGCACGGCAGGCATCTTTTTGGCCCATATCGCATCAAACGTGCCGAGGATATTCAGTTTCCCCTGATAATCGGCGGCTGCATCGCAAAGAGCGAAAAGCTCAATATTCATTTCACGGTACCCCTTCTTCAGTAATGCCTGATTTTATAAAACCATCATCCTTTGCTTTGTGAAAGGTGAGGGGATAATACGTGATTAATATAGTTGATCCGGCAGGGATTGTAAAGCCGGCAGGCAGTTTTTACACCGGGGCAACGTCGTTACAGGGATATGATCTTTGTGTCATTTATATTCGAGCCGGGATTGCTCCTGTTGACCTGAATCCTCCTGTTTGCGATATCAAAGACAACGTTGCGATATAACCCGTTGTTAATGCAATATCCCTTTAATTTGAAATTATACCTGGAATCATGTCTTGTCCTTAATAAATATGATCCTTCATCATCATGTCCCGCTATTTTCAGTCCCAATTCATTGATTGTCTCGGTAATCGGCCCTTCATTATTAAACCCGCCCAGAATCGCCATATGCAATGACCGGTCTCTGATCGACGGATTAAAGTCTTTTAACATTGACAACAGCCTGGGGATAGCATTGTCCGCGTAATAATAACCTTCTCTTTTTATATACTTGCCGCTCGGAGAACCATGGTGAGTTCTTGAACCGAAAATATGGTTCATTCCACCGACCAGATACTCGGGATTGTACAGACATACGGACACACATGTGCTTAATGATGAATTAAATATGTCATCCCCGCCCACATAAACGTCGCCTCTTTTTACGTGAATTCTCATTATATATATATTATACGACGGGATATGGTCAGAGCTTGAGTCCTATTGTTTTATAATTAATCGCCTAAACTTCTGATCCCGTCCAGCAGAACTCTTGTAGCAATGCAGTCGTCTTCATTATATTCCAGTATCCGTTTCCGTACCGACTCATCCTTGTTTTCAACCCATCGATGATACCATTCTATTGAAGAAGCGCCGGAAGGGTCGGTGTCACGCCAGGAGAAGCCGAGATATGATGCGAGCGTTTTAATAGAATAATCGCGTGTCGGCCACTCTGTTTTGGCCCTGACCACGTCATAATAAAGGTCGATCGAGTTATCAGGGGAAAACAAATCTTCGACTTCCTCTTCAGACATGACATCAGGGTATTTTTTCTGAAGCTTTCTCCAGATGGTACGCTCATATTTCGAATAATAATAAATCATGCAGGGACGGGAAGCCTTTATATATTCCCAGGCCCCGGCAAAGGCCCTTTTTTCTTCATCGGGAACAGGGTCATCAGCAAAAAAAGAAATAAATTTTTCGGCTTTATTGTCGCTGTTTCTCCTTTCAACAAACCCGTGGAGATAACAGACGTCCTGCATGGGGTCGGTCTCAATGTCAAAGAATATTTCCACATCGGAATCCGGTAAATCAAGAGGCCCTTTTAAGATCGGTGGCTTTTTCCGTACTTGCAACTTAGCGCGGGTCTGGAATTTTCTTAAAGTATCCGGACCGATACCCGGGACAATGGTTTTTTTGCCTTCAATTAATGAATCCATATCCACTTCGGCCAGTTTATTAATGTCCTTTATATGCCGCATCATGACATCCCTCTTCGCGCGTCCCAGTTCCGGAATTAACGTAAGGTCTTTTGCCTTGCTTAAGGACTTAATACATACTGTCCTCCACTGGCAAAGTTTACATATGCCTGAATACGCGGGCAATGTCTGATCTTTTTCCGAGCTGATAGAAGCAACTTTACCGAGGACATCCTCATAGACCGACCACAAAGTTGCAGGATTACGTTTGCCCTGAAGGGTCTCAAGGTCATAAACGACTTCTTCGCCGTGAACATCCCATACAAAAGGGACACGGCCCGTGGAAAGGCCGAGCTGCTCAAGGATGTCGGTGTATAGGGCAAGCTGAACAGCGTAATGTTTTTTTGGTTTCTTATCTTCCAGGTCCGACCCTTCTTCGCCAGCCCCGCTTTTGATATCCCCCGCGATATAGCCCTGTCCCTGTTTCCTTAAAATATCAGGTTCGCCAAGGAGGTTCCCGGCCCTGATCCTGCCCGAATAAATCAACCCGTCCCCGCGCTCCATTGCCTCCTGTGTTGCTTCTTCCTTTGCAACATCATATAAAGCGCTTAAATCCGCGAAAGGGGCTTCCAGTTCTTCCATTACCTGACGCTCAAAGGCATTGCCCCTGTCCCAGAGGAGCTGAACGAATGGGCTGACTTTATCCTTGTCATATGGGTTTCCGTAGAGGTCCAGGTTCACCCTGTGCGGGCACTGGACATAGTTGTAGAGCATTGATGCGGTTATGTTATTCTTAGACATAATATACTCTTTAAATACATCGTTGTAAGTATCATA
>JAUVPO010000186.1 GCA_030598625.1 Deferribacteres bacterium
AAGGTTTTTTGCACGTTTCATCCATGACGGATGATTATTACAGGTTTGATGAAAAAAATTACCGGCTCATCGGCAGGCGTCGTAAAAAATCATTTACTGTCGGGAAGGAATTAAATGTAAGAATAGACAGCGTTGATATTGCGGAAAGGGATATACGGATAGGTTTCGTATAGAGAAACTTATATTAATATTCTACCCTGTAATATTCATTTTAATTCTGCTATAATGATTGTAATATTAAATAGTGATAAATATTCTGCAATCCGGAACATAATGATAATTCAAAAAAACTTTCTCCGATTCGGTCAAATCGCGATCAACAAGGGATTTGTAACTGAAGAGCAATTAAAGGAAGTTTTATCAGAGCAAATAGCCAATGATCCTCATATCAGACTTAGACCCCGCAGACTTGTAGGAGACATCTTTCTTGAGAAGGGTTGGATGAATTATCAACAAATCCAGGCGGTGTTGGCTGAAATCTTCGGAGACAACGAATAGTATTTTCAAAAAGAAACAAAAACTAACAGCCTCTTTTTATTCGATCTGCAATTCTTGCCGCTCTTACCGTTTCCGCCACATCATGCACCCTTATCATATTCGCTCCGTTGAATATTCCAATGGCAGCGGCGGCAGTCGTACCCTCAATCCTTTCCGTTACGGGAAGGTCACCAAGCAGCTTGCCGATAAACGATTTTCTTGAATGGCCTAAAAGCACCGGTTTTTCAAAGCCGGTAAACTCTTCCAGCCGTTTTATAATTTCAAGATTATGTTCAACTGTTTTTCCAAAACCGATTCCGGGATCTATAATTATCTTATCGTCAGGGACCCCGGCTTCTCTGGCTATGCTGATTCCCTGCATCAAATAGTCCATAATTTCAGGAATGAGCGCCTTGTAGGTTGGATCAACCTGCATATCTCCAGGTGTGCCTTTAATGTGCATTATGACAACGGGTACTTCATTTTTTGCCGCTACCTTCGGCATTTGAGGATCGAATCTCAGGCCGCTGATATCATTTATAATAGATGCCCCCGCCGAAATAGCAGCGTCGGAAACGGCAGACTTATATGTATCAATAGACACGGGTACTCTCACTTTCCCGGTAATAGCCTTAATAACGGGTATGACGCGTTCAATTTCTTCTTCGACGGAGATCTTCTCTGCGCCGGGTCTTGTCGATTCTCCGCCGATATCGATTATGTCTGCGCCCTCATCCTGCAATCTGAGGGCCTGCTTGACAGCGCTTTCATTACTAAAATACAACCCTCCGTCAGAAAAAGAATCAGGCGTAACGTTTAATATCCCCATGATATAGGTTCGCCGGGAAAAATCAAATTTAAAGTTTTTCCAGATAAGTTTCAAGGATTCCCCACACCAGTATTATGTGCCCAGGCTTAAATTGTACCATTTTTTTATTTAAGGAATTATCAAGAATAAATATCGGAAGTTGAAAATTACGCTGTCGATTCAGGAGCGGCGCTTACATCGTGTCTCGGATCAATTGCTTCTGAATCTGAAGCGGCGATATTCGCATCTTTTTCCTGCTTCACAGGCTCGGGAGCGCTGCTTTCTCTGCCCTGAATTATACTTTCTATTTCAGAAGCATTAAGGGTTTCTTTCTCAAGCAGCACCTTCGCAAGATTCAGAAGAACTGTCTTATTATCGAGGAGGAGGCGTTTTGCATATTCATATCTTGCTCCAACAATCGCCTTAACCTCGGAGTCAATTTCTTCAGCGGTCTTTTCAGAATAGTCTTTGTGTCTTGAAAATTCCTTTCCGAGAAAGATCTGCTCTTCACGCTTTCCGAACGTCAGCGGACCCAGTTTGTCACTCATTCCCCATTCACATACCATTTTTCGCGCGACGTCTGTAGCCCTTTGCAGATCGTTTCCGGCTCCCGTGGTTATGTGCCCGAGAGCGATTTCTTCCGCCGCCCGTCCGCCCATCAGGACAGCACTCGTGTTTAAAATATACTCCTTGGAATACGTATATTTGTCATCTATCGGAAGCTGCTGTGTGATTCCGAGCGCCATTCCTCTCGGGATTATACTGACCTTGTGAAGAGGGTCGGTTCCGGGCGTCAGTTTGGCTACAAGGGCGTGGCCTGCCTCATGGTGTGCCGTATTGTTCTTTTCTTCTTCAGATATTATCATGCTTTTTCTTTCCTTGCCCATTATAACCTTGTCTTTTGCATTTTCAAAGTCCGCCATTTCCACTTTGGACTTGGACTCCCTCGCTGCGTGCAAGGCCGCTTCAGTTATAAGATTGGCAAGGTCCGCTCCTGAAAAACCGGGGGTGCCCCTTGCAAGTATTTCGAGGTTCACATTTTTATCGAGAGGTATATTCTTGATATGAACTTTAATTATTTCAAGCCGTCCGCCTACATCAGGATGAGGAACAACAACCTGCCTGTCAAACCGTCCAGGGCGCAATAATGCCGGGTCAAGGACATCCGGCCTGTTAGTCGCGGCAAGAACTATAATGCCTTCGTTTGGGGCAAAACCGTCAAGCTCAACCAGGAGCTGGTTAAGTGTCTGCTCACGCTCATCATGCCCACCCCCGATGCCTGCTCCCCTGTGGCGGCCGACAGCGTCTATTTCATCTATAAAAATAATACATGGGGCATTCTTTTTTGCCTGGTCAAAAAGATCTCTGACTCTCGAAGCGCCTACACCAACGAACATTTCTACAAAATCGGAGCCGCTGATAGAAAAAAAAGGAACTTCCGCTTCTCCGGCAATTGCCTTGGCAAGCAAAGTTTTTCCGGCTCCGGGAGGACCGATAAGTAAAACTCCTTTTGGAATTTTACCGCCTAATTTCTGGAACTTCTGGGTGTCCTTTAAAAAGGCGATTATTTCCTGCACTTCTTCTTTTGCCTCTGCAATTCCCGCCACGTCGGTAAAGGTTACTTTCACTCCCTTGTCAGATACGAGTTTTGCCCTGCTTCTTCCGAATGAAAGCGCCTTGTTCCCGCCGGTCTGCATCTGCTTCATGAAAAAAACCCACAGAAAAACAAGGAGGATTATCGGGCCGAAATTGAAGAGCACACTCATATACCACGGTGTATGATCGGGTTTTGCCGAAATCCTTATGCCCTTTTCTCTCAGTTCCTTTACAAGATCAGGGTAGTCCGGGGCATAAGTTTTAAATTTTGCTCCGTTTTTCATTGTTCCCATGATCAGGTTTTCAGGTTTTTTTATGGTTACCTCGGCAACCTCGCCCCGCTGCAATTTCATCGTAAAATCCGAGAATATCAACTCTTCGCTTGGTTTTGATGTTTCGATGAGGTTAAAAACGAGAATCATCATCAAACCGAACAGTACCCATATCGCTATGCTCTTATACAAACGTAGTTTCTCCTTTTATTAAGAGTAACATATTTGTTTTTGTATTTCCAATGAACTACCCCCTTGGTAAAGCCGTGAGGTATCAAGTATGTCATTCCCGCTTGCCGGGAATGACGGAATTGACAAAAAGCATTTAAGACCCCGCAACAGGACTTCGATGAACTCTTCTGGTTAACGAAGGGTCACTTGCTCAGTACAATCAACACTAATCCGATAAGCATTATAGTCACGCCAATTGCCTTCTCCGTGATTCTCTCTTCCCTGAACAAAAAATACCCGTAGAGGATGCTGAAAAGGAGGCTTGTTCTTTTTATTGAGATCATATACGCAACATTACTGAGACTCATCGCAATCATGTGAAAGATTATCATCATGGAATAGGTGATACCAATTGATGATAGAATAACGATGTCCTTCTTTACGATAGAAATCCTGCCCTTGATTTTCCTTAAGGCAATCGGGGTAAATAACAGTGTTATTAATATAAAATAAAAACTGCCGAAAAAAATGGGAGAAGAATGCTCTATAGCCATTTTACCGAGTGAGGATGTAATACTGAAGATAAAGGCGACTATAATCATCATGACCGAGCCTTTTTCCCTGAATATTGCTTTAATCGGTCCCATGAGAGACTGTTTGATCTTGTGAATGTTAAGCGTATAACTTCCTATTGCCATAAATAAGATACCTGTCCCGCCGCTGAATGAGACCCCCTCTCCGAGGATAATATACGATGTGACAATCAGGAATAGAGGCGTCAGGGCAAGAAAGGGCATAGTAAGGCTGATTGGGGAAATTTTTAGAGCCCTTGTGTACAAAACTATAGCTGTTATCTCCAGGGGTAACGCGCTTAATGTAGCCAACCAGAAGGTCCTGTCAAGAGACGGGATTTCAATAAATATAAAGCTGATCAGCAGTGCGGGAAGAGCGAACAACAACCTTGTCCATGCTACAAAATACTCATCTCTTGAG
>JAUVPO010000002.1 GCA_030598625.1 Deferribacteres bacterium
GGTTTCAATTGAGTCGGCATATAATGACGGATGCTATTTTTATATGTCGGGGACAAGCATGGCAGCGCCTCATATCTCTGGATTAGCAGCAAAGTTATGGCAAGGAAATGCAATAGACACAAGAAATCACCTGCAAAGCATAGCAGTTGATATATGGGACGATGGAGATGACCCGGCAACCGGATTTGGTATGCCGGTGGTTCCATGATATATAGTATTGTTAAATATGAAGCTTATACGAGATATGTATCTTAAATCTGATAGGTTAAATATCAATTCCCTCCCAAAATCAAAAATCATTTAAAAATCCACGTAAAAACGACTGATCCCGATCATTCCTGCTTATCGGGAATTTCTTTGATGCAAAGATATCGCAGGAACGATTCCTGACAAGCCGGAATGACGAACTTGATAACTCGCAACTCTGCCGAGGGGTAGTTCATTAGCTGTATGGAAATGCAGATTAAAGTTTTTTATCGCATAGACGATATATAGATATAAACCGTAAGATGAGATAGTAATGCAGGTAAAAAATATGAAAGCTAAACCCACTATTGAAAAAACTGCAAAGGACGCGAAAGTCAGGGGATGGACTGACGGTAAATTTGATGTGCACAGGGAAAGAAGGGTCTGTGAGCGGTTCTCCTCAAACTTACAGGCAAGACTGTTCTATGGCAACCTGATTTACACGGGAAAGGTAACAAATATCTCGATGAGCGGCATGTTTATCTGCACTAAAGTTAAATTCCCTGTAAGCGCCGAGTTTTTGATAGTTGTGCTTCTGGATGAGCGCACTGCAAAAATTCCTATTAAAGTCAAAAGGACCATTAAGCAGGAAGATGACTATTCCTCCGAGCTGAGTGGTCTGGGAGTTGAACTGTTGAAAGCCCCCCGGAATTATCTGGATTACGTCGGCAGCCGCAATCCCATCTGATACTGAGAAGAAACATTAAGTGCAGGGCATTAACCTCTGGTAAATTAAGCAATTTAAATCACCCCCTGAATTATTTCTGAAAAATCTTGATAGTGAATTTGCGGCTGCCTCTGTTCTATGTTTTTGTCATTATGTTATATTTAGAAGCTGTAAGTTATTCAGCTATCAGCCGTCGGATATCAGCGACCGGTAAGAAACATGTCACTGATCAAAGAAGCGTTATTTTCATAAATCATCAAATTTGGAACCATTTAACATTTCGGGTTTAATATGTCTGAACCAACCCCTTTAATGAAACAGTATCATGATATAAAGCGTAATTATCCGGATGCCATTGTCTTTTTCCGTCTGGGTGATTTTTACGAGATGTTCGGGCAGGACGCGGTGATTGCCTCAAAGGCGCTTCAGATAACGCTCACAACAAGAGACAAGGGAAAGCAGAATCCTGTCCCCATGTGCGGGATTCCGCATTTTACCTCTGAGACTTATATCTCGCGGCTTGTCAGGGCCGGTTACAAGGTTGCGGTTTGTGAACAGGTGGAGGACGCCAAAGAAGCTAAGGGTATTGTAAAACGGGAGGTTGTAAAGGTCATCACACCGGGGACTTTTTTGCCGGACAATCCCAAGGAAAACAATTATATGCTCTGCTTTTTCCAGAAGGAAAATATATTCGGAATAGCCGCGGCGGATATTACCACCGGGGAGTTCCTGATTTATGAGACGCACAACACTCTTGAAGATGAAATAAACAGGTTTCAGCCGAAAGAGATACTTTATCCTTACAGCCTGAAGAATAATTCAGCGGTAATGAATTTAAGCGGTTTTTATCTTACCGGATATGACGACTGGTATTTTGATTATATAGAGGCATACAGGAAACTTGTCAGGCATTTTAAGGTTACGTCTCTTGACGGTTATGGATGTGAAGGCATGATAGTGGCTGTCTCTGCAGCGGGCGCGCTCCTTAATTATCTTGAAGACACACAGAAAGACGCCCTTGCGTTTAACAGGATAAGCGTGTTGAGACGTGAATCCAGAATGCTGCTGGATGTTGCGACTCTTAAAAACCTTGAGATTACGAGAAACATGCACAGCGGTGAACTCGAGGGGAGCCTGCTCTGGATTATTGACGGCACATTCACTTCTATGGGTGGAAGGCTTCTGAGGGCATGGCTGCTTAATCCACTGCTCGATACCGGAGAGATCGGACAAAGACAGGACGCGGTAAGCTCCCTGATAAATGACGAGAGCAGGCTTTCAAAAATACAGGCCCTTTTAAAAGGCATATCTGATATAGAGCGTCTCGCTGCGAGGATCGGCAGTGGGACCGCAAATGCCAGGGACCTTCTGTCATTAAAAAATTCTCTGGAAGAATTGCCTGAACTGAAAGGACTGTTGCAGGAGTATGATGATAAGACGATCGAATCTTTATCAGGGCGGATGGATATTCTCGCGGATGTCGTGTTACTGATTGAAAACTCTATTGCGGAAGACCCTCCTTTAGGCCTTAAAGACGGCGGTCTGATAAAAAAAGGTTTTAATCCCGAAATAGACGGGTTGAGGGAGATAAGCAGCAGCGGAAAAGATTTTATCGCTTCGCTTCAGGCAAGGGAAAGAGAAAGAACGGGGATATCGTCCCTGAAGGTGGGATATAACAAAGTCTTTGGTTATTATATTGAAGTCACAAAAGCGAACCTTTCCCAGGTCCCCGATGATTATATTAGAAAGCAGACCCTTGTTAACGGCGAGAGGTTCATAACGTCTGAATTAAAAGAATACGAGACGAAAGTTCTGGGTGCGGAAGAAAGGCTCAAGAATCTTGAGTTCGAGATATTTACAAAGATCAGGGGGGACATTTCCAGAGAGACCGGAAAACTTCAAAAGACGTCCCTGGCAATCGCGGAACTGGACGCTCTGCACAGCTTTGCTTATATTGCCGGGAAATATAATTACGAACGGCCGGTTGTTGATGACGGAGATATCATACAGATTTCGGACAGCAGACATCCCGTGATCGAAAGGTTGTCGACAGGGGATAAATTTATGCCGAATGACGTGCTGATTGACCGCGTTTCAAACAACATGTCAATTATTACGGGACCCAACATGGCCGGCAAATCAACTTATATGAGACAGATTGCATTAACTGTCCTGATGGCCCAGATAGGATGTTTTGTCCCGGCAAAGGAAGCGAGGATAGGCATTGTTGACAGAATATTTACCAGGATCGGCGCCTCTGACGTTATAACAAAAGGTCAGAGCACTTTTATGGTTGAGATGAATGAAACGGCAAACATATTGAATAATGCAACCGATAAGAGTCTTATATTGCTGGATGAGGTCGGCAGGGGAACCAGCACGTTTGACGGGATAAGCATCGCATGGGCGGTTGTTGAATATATTTCAAAGGAACTGCAGGCAAGGACCCTTTTTGCCACTCATTATCACGAGCTTACCGAGCTTTCACTTACTCTTCACGGAATCAGGAATTTGAATATGGCCGTGAAAGAGTGGGGCGATGAGATAATTTTTCTCAGGAGGATCGAGGAAGGCGCGGCTGACAAGAGCTACGGCATTCAGGTTGCAAGGCTGGCAGGTTTGCCGGGAGAGACTATAAACAGGGCCAAAGAGATTTTATCCAACCTTGAAAAGGCGGAACTGAATGAACTCGGCGCTCCAAAGCTTGCATATGTCTCCGGTTCCAAATTATCTGAAACACCAAGTGCAGGACAGCTTGATTTGTTTGCCACACAGGCAGACCCCGTGATGAAAGAACTCCTTGGACTCGATATCCTCGGTATGACACCGATTGAAGCACTGAATAAACTTTTTGAGATGAGAAAGAAGCTGTCGGATGGGAAAGAAAAGCAGGAATGAGGAAGAATGTCCCGTTAGACTATTTCAGGTGTCTTCTTTAATTATATAACTTACCTTGACACTCAAATCCTTGCGTAATGAGTGATAAACAGAACAGTATTTCTCCTGCGAAAGGGAGATGGCCCTGTCGAGTTTTTTTGGAGTAACGCCTTTACCGGAGATATGGATTACCATCTCTATGGATTTATAATATTGCGGAGGGGTCGGATTTCTTGACCCTGTTGTCTCTATTTCAAAGTCGTTGATCTCGACCCTCATCTTCTGAAGGAACATTACAACATCTATTCCCAGGCAGCCTGCAACGCTCATTAACAGAGTGTCGGTCGGCCAGCATCCTTCAACTGCCTTCGGGTCAAATTCAAATTGATAGCCCCGTATCCTCGCTGTGAAGACCAGATCATTTTCCCATGACAGGAATCCCTTGGTCGTAACCGGCACCTTTTTTTTCCATCCCGTTAAAGAATCTTCAAGTCCCGATGTTTCCCTTTCTTCCATTTACTGTTTCCTCCTTTTCAAATTACAACACCACCACGATACAAAAATGTAAAAATTAGGGCGGGGTCTCCATGCCAAAAAGGTTGGCAGGGCAGACTACTGCGCCTGCCCGCATGCAACTTATTTACACTTCACAGCAAAGACGCGTCATTCTTTTCTTGCCTGTCGATGAGACAGCCATGACAACGTCTACCTTGTTTCCACAGAGACTGCAGAGCTTTGCTAAACTCTTTGCGCCTGATCTTGCGGCAACATCTGTTTTGGACTTTGCTTTTCCTGCCATAGTAAGACCCTCCTTTCAGCTTGATAAATTCAAGTAATAAATCTCACAAATTTCCCGTTAATATTTGCTATACACACAATTCCCTCTTGATGTATCCTCTTATTTGATTTGGTAAATCGAGGACAGCACTGCGGCTTAATAGCAAACCATATATTATTACCAAAAGAAAAGACAATGTCAATAGCACCCGCGAACTATGTGATAATATTGCTGTATAATATACTGATATTATTTCGTGTCGATATCAAGTGAAAAATAATTTCTAAACATGGAATATTCAAGAAAAAGGATTTTAATACTTGCATTCCTTACGGAAGGCGCTGTGTTGATAACGGCCGTATTACTATCGTTTTATTTCAACATCGACCTTATGCCTTTAACTTATAATCCTTTCCGTGATGTCCTTATAGGTAGTGCCGGAGCGTTATTACTATTTGCCCTGTTCCTTTTTACTATTTCAGAAAAGGCAAAAAAAATACCTTTGTTAGGCTCTTTGAGAAAAATAATTACAGTAGACATAAAAGCGCTTTTTTCCAGGCTGCGACTTTTTGATCTGGTAATGGTCTCTTTAATCGCGGGTTTTGCAGAAGAAATCCTGTTTCGCGGAATCATCCAGATAAGGTTCGGGATTGTTACTGCAAGCATACTTTTCGGCCTTGTTCATTTTGTTTCTCCTGCGTATCTGATAGTGACTTCGGTTATGGGACTTTATATCGGGGGTATTTTTTACTTGAGCGGGAGCCTGTTAGTCCCTATCCAGTTGCATTTTATCTATGATTTGGGCGCGCTTGTTTATCTGAGATATTTTGTGCAAGAAGGGGATTAATATGCCCCTGAATTGTTTTAATAATGCCACCCCCATGGATCATAATATCTATAGCGGAAGTGCCATGGCGGATAATAATATGGCGCGTATAGATAATAGTAGTCCCTTTCTTTCACTTCTTCCCACAGATATATTTCCCTGATTTCAAAAAGAGGGTAGACATATTCCATCTCACCTATCATTCCTCTTTGTGTTCCAATGAATTCTCCCGCAAGGGTTATCTCTCTTTTTTCATGGAAAATCACCGGGTCTAAAAGCTCTCTTCCCTTGAAGATTGCAAGAAATCTGCCGTTTAAAGGTTCTATTCTTCTTAAGTAACCCCTGGAGTCCGTATGAACATAAATTGCCTCTATGAGAGATCCGTCAGCTGTTACCGTTGTCTCGACAATTATACCTCCAAGAATGAAGAGTCTTCCTTTATCGGCATCGGGGTCTCGTTTGAGCTCTGAAAGCCGGACATTAAAGCTGCCTGTTTTCAGTAGTTCCTGTCTCAGCACGGGAGCGCACGAAATTATAATCATACACGCAAGGATTATAAGGCGGTTTTTTTTCATTTCTTAATCACCTCGCTCATTCTTTCTTACATTCAGTATAGCAAAAGAAAACTACAAGTCAATACGCTACTTTCAGTAAATCATGAAAAATGAGGCAGCGTTCTATGCTATCCGAGGCTTGAACAACTTGACGTTGTCATGAAATTCTTATAATATTGCTCTTGAATTTGCCTGTGAATTAATTTAGGCGTTAAATCATGAAATGTGATAAAGACATAAATAAAAAAGCATGCGGGCGGAAGACTTTAATGGTAGCAATTCTTTTCAGTTTTTTATTGACTGCGACTTATTTAATGCCTTTTAATTCCCACGCACTGATCGGCATAAAGGAAGGCGATATTCCCAAAGGCATTACACTCGGCAACTTAAATGGCATAGAGGTCAATGTTGCAGATTATTTTGGCAAAGCTCCGGTTATTCTTGTCTTTTGGGAATTACAAACGGATAAATCCTTCCTTAATTATTCCCTGGATGAGCTGACTTTCTTGAATAATTTTTACGAGAAATACCATGAAGAATCAGGCCTTGAGATATTTGGTATTTATACCCCCGAGGAGGACAAGAATATTCCGGAAAGCGAGATTTCTTCGGTGCAAAACTTAATAAAAGTTAACAGGATAAAGTTTCCGGTGCTTATTGACGGGGGACTTGAGATTTTCAGGGAATATGGAGTTATTGCATTGCCGTCGACCGTCATGATTGACAAAACAGGGAAAATCAGATTTATCTATCCCAGTTTTCCCATAGCGGCGCGGCCGTTGTTGTCAAGGCAGATAAAGGATTTGATAGGTATTGAGGAATTTTCCGGTAAAATGGAGGAGGTCAAAACAAAGGGGCATGATTCTCATTCAAGAAGACTTTATCATTATTCCCTTCAAATGTGCAGAAAGGGGCTGTTCCAACAAGCCCTTTCTCCTCTTGAAAAATCCTTAAAACTGGACCCGGACTTTGCATGGTCCCATAATCTCATGGGGATTATATTATGGAAAAAAAATAATTTTAATGGAGCTGTTGAAGAATTCAATCATGCGATCAAACTGGACGTGAACAATGCGCCGGCCCATTTCAATTACGGGTTGCTGCTGTTTGAGAATGAAAAATACAGTGAAGCGGAAAAACACTTTACTACATCCATTGCTCTGGACAACACTATGGCCGGGGCGCATTACATTTTGGGATTTCTTTATAAAAAAACAGACAGAACGGATGAGGCGTTAAATGAACTTAAAAAAGCCCTCAACCTCTTTGAAGAAAAAGAGAGAGAACGGTTAACGATTAATTCATCCACTTTTCAATTAGTGTCAACGCTTTATGGACTATCTGAAATATATAAAAACATGGGGGATGATAAAAGGGCGATTGAATTGCTTCAAAAAGCGGCGCGGGTCGCTCTGGGTATCAGGGATAAAACGGAGGGTGGATATCTGGACCGGAGCAAAGATTTGATGATTTATGAATAGAGAGCGTTTTTTAAGAATAATTCTGGCGGGCATGGCGTTGATTTCACCAGTTAAAGAGGCGGGGTCACAGCCACTGTCATCCGGGGACCCCTTAACCGGGTTTACTACCTCTGATGAATATATGACCCATATCAAGGGGGAGACAAGTTGTATTGGCGGACAGTGTCACGCACAATTTACTGTTGAAGAAAACAGGTTCGGGCATGAACCTGCTGATAACGGAGATTGCCGGGCGTGCCACATTGCAGAGGAGTATCCCAATAAATACGGCTTAGAGCCGGATCAAAGTATTGCCTGTTACCGCTGTCATCGTAATATAGAAAGGAAAGTTCGATCAAGTCGATTTGTTCATGGTCCCATAAAAAGCGGTGATTGTACATCCTGTCATGATCCTCACGGGTCTGGAAGGGAATTCCTTCTCAGGACTTCTTACGGAAATATGTGCTCATTGTGCCATAACCTGCCGGGTTTCTTTGACGGAGAATTTACACATCAACCCGTGAAAGACGGCAATTGCGGACTCTGTCATGACCCGCATGCCTCGGATTACGAATCCAGGCTTACGGATGTCGGGGCCAATCTCTGTATAGTCTGTCATGAGGACATGGTGGAGGGCATGACCGGCGGCTATGTTCACGACCCCCTGGTAAAATCCGGGTGCACGGATTGTCACGACCCCCATTCGGGGAATAATGTGTTGCGACTAAAAGATTCAACCGGACAGATCTGTTTTAGGTGCCATGAGGAGAAAAGGAATGAGATTGATCAGTACGTGCTGAAGCATGAACCTGCGGTTAAAGGACAATGCACTTCATGTCACTCGCCGCATTTTTCAAAGAACCAGTATCTGCTGGTTGACAGGATCGATGATCTTTGTTATAGCTGTCATAAAGACAACAGGGTCTGGAGAGAAAGACGTTTTCAACACGGTCCTGTGGCGCAGGGCAATTGCCTTGCTTGTCACAATCCGCATGGCTCTGATAATGCGTATATTCTGCGCATGGCTTTCCCGCACAGGTTTTATGCTCCTTACGAAAAAGGGATATACAGTCTTTGTTTCCTCTGTCATAAGGAAGCATTGGCGACCGTGGAAAAAACTGAAACAGTAACGAATTTCAGAAACGGTGAAGTTAACCTTCATAGACTGCATGTGAATCGGAAAAAGGGGAGGACATGCCGCGCATGCCATGACGTGCACGCTTCCGATCAGGAAGATCATTTGCGTGAGAAGTTTCCGTTTGGCAGTGTCGATATCCCATTATACTATGTTAAAACAGAGACCGGCGGCAGGTGCATTCCGGGCTGTCATAAGGAAAGAGGTTATGACAGGTTCAATATGGTGGAAAATATTAAATAGAGTCCGTGTTCTATTCATTAAGAGCTGCTAAACCTCAATTCCTAATATTTTTGGTATACTAAAGAAAGATGCTATAAAGGGCGGGAAATGGATAACAGGCGTTGTAAAAGAAAAATTGATAACCTGGAAGCTGAGATTGTTACAGACGAAATATGTTATTCGGGAATTATATTGAATTTATCGGAGAACGGTTTGTACATGGTAACAGCCACGAAGTATAGTGTGGATGATATCAAGCCTTCAAAAGTACTTAAAATGAAGTGCCGCCTTCCGTCGGGTGATCTACTGAACATGAATTGTGAAGTAAAATGGTTTAGGACAAAAAATTCTCCATATGGAGTTACCTTCAGTATGGGTATGGAGATTATAGACCCGCCTGTACAATACAGGGAGTTTCTGAAAACTCTGCAATAATTTGTTACATTATCTTTCTTAACCTGATATAAAGCCACTGAATAAACGATATGACTAATACAATTACAAAGATAATGGCCATGATTTTTGGAAATCCCATAGTATATAAAATGATAAAAGTGTTGATAGCTGCTGTTTTCAGCCGCGCAACAAACCACTTAAAAAAGACTTTTGATCCCGGAGGATGGAGATGCTCTATCTTTTCGGGCTTCGAAAGGAAAGCTTCAATTGAGCTTATGGTAACTGCATTGCGGTTTTGATCATCATGATACAGAATAAAATCGGTATCCTGGTTTTGAGAAATTTCTGTAGTTGTTATCCCGATAATTTTTTCCGACATATTTAATACGGGGCCGTCTTTACTTGCTTTAAAGGACAATATTGGAGATGTGACCTGAATTTGAATAAGTTCCGGATACTCCCCAATAACGCCGGTAGAACTGATTAAACCTTCTGAAACGGTTTTTCCCGAATTGGGTGACTTGCCGATTATGACAACTCTTTCGCCATATTTTGCTTCATAACCAAGGTCCAGTTCCAGAGGGCTTTCATCAATTGCCTTGACCCGGATCAATGCAAGGTCGGCATCTTTGTCACGCTTGATGATGGCAACATTATCGTAATGATTATATTCACTGTATACCTCCGCGGAGTATGCATCCTTTATGGCGCCTTCATTTGTAATAATCAGTCCTTCCCGGTCAATAAAGAAACCGCTTCTCCTCCTGATTTCAGCGCCTGTAATGTCATAGACAACGATCATTACTACTGCGGGACTGACTTTTTCCACTTTTAGCCGTAGTTCTTCAATAGAGGCATTCAAGTCCCTGAAAGCGGACATATCGGAAATATTGTTGCAGTGTGAAACGCGGGCGGACATCAGTGACCAAAAAGCTATTAACGCGATCATTATAAATCCGCGGACGGCATTCTTGATGTGACTCATGTGTTTATATTGCGACCTCTTTCATTGCGGGTTCCATCGGTAAGCTATTATCGGGTCTTGAACTTATTTCGGATCTCTTGTATCTTTTTGAAAATTATCATGAGATTGCTTGTAATGCTTCTCGGCCTTGGTCGGATCTTTATTGATTCCAGTTGATCCATTTCCAAGCCTTTTTCTATTAAGATTGAAGGAGATTTAGTTATAGACAGTACCTGGCTCGGGTAAATGCTTCTGTGCCCGGTCATAATGAAACTTATAACACAGGCAACAGCGGCAAACGGGCCGATGGCCGGGCCGAATAGTTCAACGGCCATGATGCTTGCAGATATCGGGGTATTTGCCGCGCCGGCAAGCAGCGCAACCATTCCAATAGCTGAGAACATGGATATATCAAGCCCGAAAGTAGTGGCAAACGCATTTCCCGAAGTGGCTCCGATAAAAAATATGGGCGTTACTACCCCTCCGCTTCCGCCGAAACTGAGGGTGATTGCGGTGAATAGGATTTTGCCCAGATTATAAAAAGGATTAACATAGTTCCCCTTTATTGTTTCATTAATTGTGTCAAGTCCAAGACCGAGGAACTTATCAGTGAATAAGACGAAGGATAATATTACCAATACTGAACCGCCTATAAAAGCCTTATATGGTTCCCATATTTTAAGTTTTTTGTTAATTGTTCCAAAGTATTTCATTGTCTCTATGAAAACAAGTGAACAGAGGCCAAAAAATATGCCACTGAGACAGACCTGTACAAATAAAAGACCGCTGAATTCAGGGATAACATGCAGCGGCTGGTGAAAATATGCAATGCCTAAAACAGTTGATACCTGATAGCCGACTATCCCCGCGACAAAGGACGGCAAGAGGACATCATAAAGCAGACTTCCCACAAATAAAACCTCTACCCCGAATATGGCCCCTGCTATCGGTGTTCCAAAAACCGTTGCAAAACCCGCGCTAATACCGCATATAACCAATTTTTGTCTGTCTTTACTGTTGAATCTGAACAGAGACGCAAAGATGGAAGAAAGCCCTGCGCCAATTTGTGCGCAGGGTCCTTCCTTGCCTGCTGAGCCTCCTGATGCAATTGTTATAATGGTTGCAACGAGTTTGATGGGCACTACCATAGGGTTGATCTTGCCTGATCGCCTGTTAACGGCTTCGATTACTTTTTCTGTTCCGTGCCCCTCGGCTTCAGGGGCAAGATATTTTATAATAAGATTGCTCAGGAAAAACCCAACAGGCAGCAAAAGAAAGTAGTACTTGAACTGATTCGATAATTCTATGCTTTTATCGAGTCCTCTGAGAAATAGAGTGGTGGACGCGCCGACCATAATTCCTACAATCGAGGCAAGAAAAAACCACTTTATTATGCTGATGAATATTACCGATTCCTCTAAGATTCTTTTTCTCATCTTCTGAACCATTGCAGGAGTTTTTTTACTTCTTCCTGTGTCTCAAGATAGTAGTCTGCCTCATTGCTCTTGCCGACAGAAATTCTTATGCCCCGGCCTTTAATCACTTTAAACGCGTCTTCATCCGTGATATCATCTCCGATATAAACCGGGGTCCTGCTTTCACCGAAATGTTTCCATATCCACCTGACGGCATCGCCTTTGTTCCACATTCCATGAGGTCTTATTTCGAAAACTTTTTTGCCTGATGTAATCCTGAATAAGCCCTTGTAGCTGTCCGCGATTGACCAAAAAATATTGAGCATCTTGCATATGTCCTCAGAAGCTACCATCCTGAAGTGTATACTTGATGTAATGCCTTTGTCTTCTACAATTACCCCTTTTATGGGCAAGAGAGCATCCTTCAACTCCCTGACTATTTTATCCATTGTTTGCATGCTTTTTGATCCCCTGTTTTCCAATACTGTATTGTTTCCGTCCCATATCTCGGCGCCGTGATTGCCTGCGTATATCAGGTTGTTAATCTTGAAAATATCCATGATATTTTCAAGCGATCTGCCGGTTATAATTGCTACAGGCATAATTTCTTTTAATTTTACGATCAGGGAAAGCATGTCCCCGGAAAGAATGGCCTTGTCCGGTGATTCAACAATCGGTGTTAAAGTGCCGTCATAATCGAGAAAGAGAAAAAAATCGTCTGCGGGGATTTCTTCTATATGGTCAAAAAGGTACTCGCATTTTTGGGTATGATTTGATTGCAGGGCTGCGATTTCACGAATAATATCCGATATCCACCTGTAAATATCCTTTTCTTTTACCTGCCTGCGCAGGGTGTTTATCCTGCACATCTTTTCGTCTTCAGGCATGTCCAGGACCGATTTTATGCATTCGGAAAATTCTTCAATATCATATGGATTAACCAGAATAGCTCCTTCAAGTTCTTCAGCCGCACCCGCAAATTCACTTAACAACAATACACCTTTTTTATTTACCTGTGCAGCGATAAACTCTTTGGCAACGAGGTTCATCCCGTCATAAATTGAACTGATTATGGCAATATCCGCCATTCTATAGTAAGCGGCAAGGTCCTCATGCTCGGACTTAGTATCTCTATATACAATCGGATTCCATCCCTCCATGGAATATTTTTTGTTTATTTTCCTTACGAGTCCTTCCACTGTCGCCTTATAACTGATGTACGGTTCCTTCATCCTGGTGGGCACCGCAATCTGGATAAAAGTAAATTTCCCTTTATATTCGGGATAGCTGTGGAAAAACAGGTCAATCGCCTGAAATCTCTTTATCAGTCCTGTTGTGTACTCGAGCCTGTCAACGCCTATGCCGATATATCTCTGTGCAAGCGAATATCTTTTTTTGAATTTTTGCACGGCATTGGTCGTCTTTGGGGAAGAAGCCAGGGAATTGAATTTTTCATAATCAACGCTTATCGGGAACGCCTTTAATTTTGTTACATGTCCTTTGTAGGTTATGGTCTCATTTTTGTAATCGATTTCCGCCTCATCAATGGATTCTCTTATGCATTCCATAAAGTTGTGTACAAACAGCTGTATCTGAAATCCGATCAGGTCATTATTCAACAGCGCTTCAAAAATCTCCCTTGACTGGGGGCATATTCTAAAGACACTGTAATTGGGCCATGGTATATGCCAGAAGTGGGCGATAGTGAGTCCGGGATTTTTACCTTTCAGTATTTCAGGGACAAGGCAGAGATGATAGTCCTGTATCCAGACAATGGATTTTTCAGTCGCTTCCTCGATAATAGCGCTCGAAAAAGCTGCGTTTGCCTTTTTATAATCATCCCAGTATTTTTTCCTGAAATATATGCGGTCTAATGCTATATGGCACAAAGGCCATAAAACATGATTGGAATATCCATGATAATAGTTATTTACTTCTTCAGGGGTAAGCCAAACCCTTTTCAGGGTATATGAAGGCTTGTTCGGGGGGACTGCTACGCGATTTTTATCATCAACATTGTCTTTGTCTTCACTTCCGCTCCCCCAGGCGACCCATGTCCCCCCTATTGCCCTCATTGCCTCGTCTAATGATGAAGTAAGGCCTCCCGTAGGTTTTTCAACTTTTGTGCTGGACCCTGCTTTTTTGTGCAGATAAGGTTCTCTGTTGGAGACAATGATAAGAGATTTTTCTGAGAGAGATTCTTCAATAAATGCCCTGAATCTTTTGCCTCTCATAGTTCAATCACATTCTTGCCTCTATGTTTGGTGCAATACCAGAGAGACAGATAATCTCTGATCTGTCTTGTTAAAAGGAAATTGTTTCTGACATAATCTTTACCTCTTTGTCCCATTCGCCTGGCCATGTCGGGGTCGTTAAGAAACTGTCTGATTCTGAAGGCCGCCCCCTCAACCGAATAAACAACAAATCCCGTAACACCGTGGACTATTTGGAGTGGAATTCCTCCGACAGCTCCCCCGATTACAGGTTTTTCCTTCCACATGGCTTCGGAAACAGTAAGGCCGAATCCTTCTTTTATGGATTTCTGCAAAATTACATCGGAGAGCCTTTGCAGGGCATTTATCACTAAGTGGCTGTCTGCAGGCAATAAAAGGATCAGTATATCAGGGTCATTGCCTGCATACTCTTTTACTTCGTTGAGTATCGCCTCTCCTTCAGGATCGTCAGTTGCCGGGCTTCCAGCCAGAATCAGCCTGCAATCATTATATTTTTTTACAATTTTATATGCGTTAATAACTCCGATCGGATCTTTAAATCTATCAAATCTCGATACTTGCAATATTATAGGCTTGTCGCGTGGTATATTGAATTTATCACTGACCGCGTTTATTTCCCTCTTTGTCAAGTCCCTGTTTTTATCACTCAGCGGATCTATGGATGGAGTTACTATGAATTCATCTATCGGCAGTGACTTTGCAAATTTCGCTACTGAAAAGATGGCAGCGTCGTAACGCACTATGAATTTTTCTAGATGATCCCATACTCCAGTTGCCGGATGCCCTACGTCTATATGGCATCTCCACAACCAGACGTTCTTCCTGGATTTGGGGGGACGTTTCCTGAAATCTATCAGCGCCGCCGGCTGGGGATCGTGTATGAGTACGGCATCGGCATCGAGGTTAAGCCTTTTTATGTTTTTTTTGTTGACTTCATAATAATATTCCCACATTTCATCTGTAAACCTCTCGGGATTTCCCTGCAAGGCATTGTGGGTCTTTTTTGTTATGTCAAAAAATTTCGCATCTCCCTCTAATACTTCCCAGCGTGTGTCGATTCCGAGACCATTCAACAGGGGGACCATTCGCTGCAGTATCTCGGCTACCCCGCCTCCTTCACGCGTGGAGTTTATATGAAGGAATGAATTCCCCTTTAATTTTTCGCAGAGTTTCTGGATTAATAACAGATCCCCTTTTGGCGCAATGCCTGAATATTTCCTGATCAATCTTCCACTCCTTCCATATCTGCCCGTACATATTCTTCCACTACTTCCCTGATGTGTTCTCTTATTCTTTCCGTGCTGTGCATGAACGGGTCAATCGCCCTGATTTTATCGGCAAGCTTTTTCCTTCCAAGTGTGTGTTCGATCCATCTTGAAAAATCATCAACTATTCCTTCACCGAGGCGCACCCTTGAATCATAAAAATGATAATATATGCTGCCTTCATCTATATGACCTATGGCGACAAGGAATTCCGCAAGGTTCTTGGTTTTTACACCTACGGGAAAGACAAAGCTGATGGTTTCATTAAAGTAAAATTCATCACCGGTTACAACATCGTGAGGCTCGGGGAATTCGCTCAAATGCTCGTCGATTACCCTTGTTAATTCTTTTCGGACATGATTTACCGACTTGCAGGAATAAGGATCAATACTTGATAAACGCTCTGCCAAGGCCCTTTGTTCAAGACTCTCTCCAGCCCACTGTGCAAAGTCGTTCGTGTATTCAAGCATATGCCCTTTTAAAAAATACTGATAAATATGGTGAAATATGCTTTCGTCCCCGACCTGTGAAATCAACATCCTTAGTTCACGAAGATTCACCGCCTTTTGGCCCGTTGACTTAACGATGCTTACACACTGCTTGAATTCAAAAGGTTCTATTATGTCTTCCAATTTTTTTCCTCTCTTAAATAGACCGTTCTATGAGGGAATGGTATCTTAATATCGGCTTCCATGAATTTATTGTAAACTTTTTTATTGATTTCGTGAATTGTCCGGCCTCTTATTGCCGGTTCCTTTGTCCAGCATAGCAATTCAAGATTCAATGATGATTCTCCAAATGTCCTGAATCTCACACGGGGTTCCGGCGAGTTTTGCACATTTTCATTACTATGAGCGAGTTGCAACAATATGTTTTCAACCTTATCAATATCGCTTCCATACGCAACTGAAACAGGGATTCTGATCCGAAAGTTTGGAACGGGGGCGCTTTCGTTGATTATTTTTGTGTTCGCAATAATTGAATTCGGGACGATTATCAGTATGTCATCCCTTGTTTTTATCCTTGTGCTTCTGACCCCGATCTTTACGACTTCGCCTCTTTCACCCATGTCAAGCACAATGTAATCTCCTATTTTATACGGTTTGTCAATAAATATACTAATTCCGCCAAAAAAATTTGAAAGAGTGTCTTTTGCAGCAAGCGCTATCGCGACACCTACAATACCCGCGGAAGCCAGAAGAGGTGTAATATTAATTTTCCATATTGAGAGAATAATCATGAAGCCGCCAACAATGACTATGACCTTCCAGATATTCTCGACTAAAGGTGTTATCTCCCTGCTCAACCCCGTTATATCTGAAAATCTGTGGAGATTTTTATCTATTAACAAATTGCTGATTCTTATAATGCATATCAGCCAGATTGCGGATACAAGAGAGAGGAGAATTCCATTTGAATAGAAAATGGTTTTTTCCGATATGTTTAAAATTCTAATAGAATGAATGCTCCCAATTATGATTACAGTGAAAAATACGGGGCGGTGAATCAGATCAATGATTTTGTCGTCCAGTTCCGAAGTTGTATATTTTGCCAGGCGTCTGAGAATTTTGTCCATAAAGATGGCTGCAAACTTTGCCAGCAAAATATATAGAGTGAATATTATTACGGCAGTTATGATTGGAGCGTTGGAATAATTCAGATAATTTGTTATGAATTGATTCATTATTCGAGTCGCGGGTTATATATAAAGGGCCGGGTGTTTAATTCCAAACCCACGGCTTATAACCGATAAAAATTCCGTGTCCTGTTTAACTTGTGCTTTTCTTTGTATCTTTCAGCGCGATGGTCGGTCTTGTCAATGATGCAAGCATTGAATTAAAACTGTTTACAATTTTCCTGAATTTAGCCACTAAATTATCCGGGACGGATTTCCCCCGCGGCAGCCGTATTTTTAGAGGATTGACAAAATTACCGTTGTGCTTGATTCTGTAATCAAGATGAGGTCCGGTGGCAAGCCCTGTTGATCCGACATATCCGATTATATCGCCCTGGGATACTTTTGTGCCTTTTCTTATTTTACCGGGAATCCTCGATAAGTGGCCGTAATAAGTTATAAAACCTCTGTGATGTCTTATCTTGACCATTTTGCCGTTTTTCCCTTTATAGCCTGCAAATAAAACTGTTCCACTTCCTGCTGCTGAAACAGGGGTGCCGGGTGACGCTGCATAGTCTACGCCTAAATGCGGCTTATAAACCCTTAATTTAGGATGAAAGCGTTTTCTGCTGAAACGTGAACTTATATATTTGAACTTCAGAGGCGACCTTAAAAGGCTTTTTCTCAAAGATTTACCATTACTGTTATAGTAGTCAACATATCCGTTAAGTTCAAATCTGTAGGCTGGGTGGATTTTTCCATTATTAATGAATTCAGCGGCTAAGATATTTCCATAGCCCCTGAAGACCTCTCCTATCCATAACTCTTCAACAATTATTTTAACGATATCTCCGTCTCTGATATCGCTTGAAAAATCAATGTCCCATGCATAAATATCCGAGAGGTCCTGCGCAAGTCTTCGATATTCCCTGTGGGTATTCGGCATGGAAAGTACAAGGCTGTCTTTGATTGTTATGTATAATGATCCAATCCTTTTGATAAGTTGCAGACTTATTTTTTCAGCTTTAAATCCTTCCGGCTTTCTTACAACATTCAAAAATGACATGTCGTCTATTCCGTAGCGCATGCTCTGGACAGTGTTTTTTTCTTTATCTATCTCGAAAGAATAAATATCCCCTATTGATAATTTCGACAGGTTATAATATTTTTTTGAAGTGTGATATATCATCGACAGATCTATCTTGCTGAGGTTATACTTGTTGAAGATTGATTCCATAGTCTCATTTGAACGGACAATCCCCGCGGTTGTATATATCTTGTCGTCATGTTGTTCTTCCCCTGACCGGATAACGTTGTTTTCCATGTGAAATTCGTTTTCTGAATGATTTTCCATGTTGAAAACGATCAGACAGAATAATGCGAAAGGTATTATGACTGTGCCGAACAGGATTTGTTTCATTTAACTTTCTTGGGTTGCCCTGTTGATTTGCGTTTTGTTTTTCTGATGGTTTTCTTTACGGTCTTTTTAACGCTTTTCTTTTTCAGCCTTGTTATCTGGGTCTCAAGCTTGTTTATTTTGGAAATGATCGAGTTTACTTTCCTGTTTCCCATAGGATTTTTGGTTTTCTTTGTCGTAAGGTCATAAACTTGCCCGCCTAATTTGGCAAATTCCTCCTGAACCTTCATGTTCAGATTGAAAATCTTATATTTTTTCTTCCCTTCCTCCGTAAGCTTTTCCAAACGCTGCGATACAGCAGTGCTTCCTTCCTTCATGAATTCCAGACCTTCTTTTATATTCTTCTTCATGTCTTTCTGTATCTTGTCCCAGAAATTCATTTAAACCTCCTTGATACTTTGTTTATTATATGCATTACAAGGTTATTGCAAATGTGATTATGAACACCTTTTTTACAATTCATTAATTATTGTCTCCGTCGACGGCCTCTTTCAGCATCTTCATAATCTGGGGCAATGCTGATGTGACCCTGTCCCAGCTTGAAATCAAAGGGACTCCAAGAGGGTCTCTCATTATTATTTCCGAGGCGATTTTTATCCCCCCTGTAAATGATTCTACAGCAAGGCTTTCTTCATGCCTGTCAAAAAAGAGGCCGTTAACGGCAGCGTCATCCTCATACTGTTTAAGCATGTCCTGTGCCGTTCTTACATAAGTTGAAATCAGGGATTTAAAGTAACCTTCTGAAAAAACAATTCCCTCAGATGCAAGAGTTCTAAAGACTGACTTGCTTATATCTATGCACATCTTCAGCAATCCTTTTGATGAATCGCCCGGAGAAAGAACTTGATGTTTATGTTCATAGTTTTCAGCGATGTCAATCTGACTTATCCTTCTTACGGTACAATTTCGATAAACTTCTGCCAGCACGCCTACTTCAAGTCCCCAATCGCCGGGTATCTTAATTACACGGGCAAGGTTAACATCCATAGCGAATTCTCCGGCAAGAGGATACCTGAAACTGTCAAGGAATTCGAGAAGTGGAAGGGGCCCGTAAATTTTTTTCAATGAACGCAGGAGGGGAGTTACAAGCAGTCTTGTTACCCTGCCGTGCATTCTGTCTGTAACTCGGCTGTAATAACCTTTGCAAAATTCATATTCAAGATTAGGATTGGTAACCGGGTAACAGAGTCTTGCGAGCATTTCACGGTTATAAGTGAGGATATCACAATCATGGAGCGAGATGACGCTGATATTTTTTTGCGCCATAATATAACCGTATGCGATCCAGGCTGATTGTCCCTTCCCTGTGTCTCCAAGCTGAAGGCCGGCTGATTTTATGGTTTTATGTACTTCATTGATTCTGTCCCCGTTATTCCATATAAGCTTTGTTGTCTGGGGCAAAACAGAAAAAAATTCTCTTGCCCGATTAAACTCCTCTTTTGTACAGGGCCCGAGCGTGACCACAACTTCTTTTAAGTATTTAACCTTTTTCAGCTCGGTAATTATGCGTTTCAGCGCCTGTCCTTCTAATTCGGAATAAAGGGAGGGTAGTACAAGGGCTATTGGACGTTCCTGTGAATACCACGATAATTCAGCCTCAAGCTTTTCCAGTTTTGCGTTGCCGAGTTTATGTAAGGTAGCTATAACACCTGATTGATGGAAGTCTGCCATAATAATTTCTACACCCCGCACCATTTGTTCTATCATTGGGTAACGGGTCAACAATAATTATATAAAAATAAGTAAGATAAGTATAAATGGTAAAAACTAAATGGTCAAGAAAAACAGGAAGATGAGATCAGAGGAAATTATTCATAATATTTTTACGGCGGCGCTGAAAGCCGTTGATCCATATTTAATAGTCAAAATGCATGCAGATCGTGTTCGCTCTGATTTTATAAAAAAGAATTTTAACAAGCTATTGGTCATAGGTTTTGGCAAGGCATCGTTTCAAATGGCAAGGGCGGTGGAAGAAATATTTGGCGCCGGTTTAATTAAAGAAGGGGTCGTTGTTACAAAATATGGACACTGTAAAGATCAGCGATCAGTGGTCAGTGGTAAGCAGTCAGCTAAACTGAAAAAAATCAAAGTGTATGAAGCAGGGCATCCAATACCTGATGAAAATGGAATTAAGGCAACAGAAGAAATAATCAGGCTTTTAAAAAATGCGGACGAAGACACCCTTGTATTGTGCCTTATATCAGGTGGCGGTTCTGCGTTAAATGTGTCTCCTTATGAAGGAATAAGCCTCAATGAAAAACAGTTGATTACAGACCTGCTTTTAAGAGCCGGGGCTGATATCACGGAATTAAACGCGGTGAGAAAACATATATCAAAAGTGAAAGGGGGCAGGATTGCCGAAATTGCCCGTCCGGCGGAAATTATCAGCCTTATGATTTCTGATGTAATAGGGGACAAACTCGATGTTATTGCATCCGGTCCGACAGCGCCTGATACATCTACATTTCAGGATGCCCTGGATGTTATTAATAAATATAATCTATCTGAAAAAACTCCTGAAAGCGTCATGGATGTCTTGAATAAGGGCAGGGATGGCTTGATTCCCGAAACACCAAAGAAAGACAACCGTGTGCTTGAAAAGGTTAAAAATATAATTGTAGGCAACAACCGGAAGGCGCTTGATGCGGCAGAGAATAAGGCGCTGTCATTGGGTCTTGAGGCAGAAATGATTTCAACAGATATCAAGGGTGAAGCGGCAGAAGCCGGTAAATGGCTGGCTGAAAAAGCGATAGAAATAAAGAGGGCAAAGGCAGAGGGGCATAGTAACGCAAAGTGCATGATTTCCGGCGGCGAAACAACAGTCACAGTAAAAGGAAAAGGCAAGGGCGGGCGGAATACGGAACTTGCTTTGAGTTTTGCCCTGGAGATAGAAGGAATTGAAGATATTACTCTGCTTTCAGCAGGGACCGACGGCAATGATGGACCAACCGATGCAGCAGGTGCAGTTGTTGATGGCAGCACTATAATAAAGGCCAGAAATCTCGGGCTTGACCCTGTTTAATACCTCAATAACAACGATTCCTACAACTTCTTCAAACAAACCGGTTCTCTCTTGATTACAGGTCCAACCGGTACGAATGTCATGGACATTCAAATTGTGTTGGTTAAGTGAAGCGATCTATAGAGAAGGCATAGTGTAGCTACTCTTTATAAGAAACAATCTGTTGTAGCTTGGACTTGAAGTTATTTATTAAGTGGTATCTCGCTTTTTTAAATCTGAATATCATACCCGGCCGGGTTGATCCAGATAATGCAGACATTGCTCCATGTTAAAGAAATCCATTCGAATGGCCGATATGTTGTGTATCAGAAATATATATAGGAATCAATGTGAAAAATCAGTAACGGCTGTTCATAAAAAACAGGACGAGATAGTATGTTGAGATTGAGAATTAATAATATTGACTTCAGTAAATTGAAAGAGAATTGCCGAAGGAGGTAGGTACATGGTAAGAGAAAAGGGATCATTATTGTGAGAAAAAACAGGAAAGAGGGGGGAATATCATTAACGTGGAAGATATTGTATATGCCTCTTGGCATCATATTGATTGCTTTTGTTGTGATGGGGATCATATTTGCAAACATGCCTGCCGGTTTTGAAGACGTTTCAACTGCGCATGCTTACTTCAAAACAATATTAATTGTGATAATTGCAACGTTATCGATAATCTTTCTTTGTCTGGCGTTTCTGCTTGGAAATGTTTGTAAAGGCATTATCCGCCGTTTGGCGCGTTTACAGAAGGCATTTAATAAGCAGGCTGAAGGTGATCTTACATATGAGGTACTTGTGACATCAAGGGATGAAATCTATCAACTGTCCAGAGTATACAATGAAACCAATATCCGGTTGAATGGGATGATCAACAATATCAGGACACATTCATTTACTCTTGCCAATGCGTCAACTGAAATGTCACAATCTTCTCTGGATATAACGAAAAATACTACAAACCAATCCGACATGACTGTTCAGGCTGCAACCGCAATGGAAGAGCTCGCGGCATCATTCTTAAGTGTAGCCCAGAATTCCGCAAGCGCGGCAGAATTCTCCAGAGATGCTGAAACGCAGGCAATCGAAGGCGGTAACGTTGTAACTGAAGCCGTAAAAAGTATGGATAAAATAGCACTGACTGTGAATGACTCCGCAAAAACCATAGGGGCATTGGGAGAAAGGTCCGAACAAATTGGAGATATCATAAGAGTAATAAATGATATTGCAGGCCAGACGAATCTTCTTGCATTGAATGCGGCTATTGAAGCGGCGCGGGCCGGTGAACAGGGAAGAGGCTTTGCAGTGGTTGCGGATGAGGTGCGGAAACTGGCGGAGAAAACAACATTGGCAACACAGGAAATAGGAGAAATGATCAAAGGTATCCAGGAAGAGACATCAGCAGCAGTTAAATCCATGGAGTCGGGAACGAATGAAGTTGATGCAGGCGTTCAGCAGGCTAACCTGGCGGGCAACGCCTTTAACGAAATAGTGGAATCCATAAAACAGATTTCAGACATGGTCCAGCAAATCGCTACAGCGGCGGAGGAGCAGTCAACCACAGGGACGCAAGTTTCTTCAAATCTTGAATCAGTTGCAGAGATTGCAAGAGAGACAGCTGGAGTAGTTCAAAACTCAACAGAGTCAACGCAGGACCTTGATCTAATGGCGCATGAGCTGCAACAACTGGTAGATGATTTTAAACTGCGGGACGGAAGAAATGAGGGGGCGAAGATCGTTGAATTGAAAGGCCCCGATGAAAAGAAAAGCAATGTGGTAACAGGATCAAGCCCCGCCTTTTAGTAAATAGAAATTTTATCTATTGTCTTTTATATTAAATTAATTTCTGCTGCAAATCTGCTACCATTAAGTTACGTCAAGTTTTGAGAAACACAGATGAAGTGTGAGATATGAAAATTGGTGCGAATTATTCAAAAAACGGTACATGTGAATTTTCGGTCTGGGCTCCATTTGCCGGTAATATCTCCCTGAAACTTATGTCACCATCCGAAAGATTAATACCAATGCAAAAGAATGCGTCGGGATACTGGAAGACAATTGCCGGGGGGGTCAAGCCGGGTGATTTGTATATGTATCGTATTGAAGGTGAAAGAGACAGACCCGACCCTGTATCTTATCATCAGCCGGACGGTGTACATAGGGCTTCAGAGGTATTTAACCATCGGTCGTTTCAATGGCAGGACCATGAGTGGAAAGGGATATTACTGCCGGACATGATAATGTATGAACTTCATGTCGGAGCATTTACTGAAGAGGGGACTTTTGAAGCGATAATCGGCAGACTTGATGATCTGAGGGAGATCGGGATAAATGCCGTTGAGATAATGCCCGTTGCACAGTTTCCGGGCGAAAGGAACTGGGGATATGACGGTGTCTTCCCCTTTGCAGTTCAAAATTCTTACGGAGGACCGGATGGTCTGAAACGATTGGTGAATGAATGCCACGGCAAAGGGGTAGCCGTAATTCTCGATGTGGTTTTTAATCACATGGGTCCCGAAGGAAATTACCTGAGGGACTATGGTCCCTATTTTACGGACAGGTACAAGACACCGTGGGGAGATGCGATAAACTTTGATGGCCCTCACAGTAATGAGGTGAGAAGGTTTTTTATTGAAAACGCGTTATACTGGTTTGAAAATTACCATATAGACGCCCTTCGTATTGACGCTGTTCACGGTATCTTTGATATGAGCGCCAAACATTTTTTGAGGGAACTTGCGGAAACGGTTGAAAAGTATTCACTTGACAAAGGTAGAAAAAAATTTCTGATAGCTGAAAGCGACCTTAACGACATAAGAATAATCCAGAATGGTGAGAGAGGGGGATACGGGCTGGACGGCCACTGGTGTGATGACTTCCATCATTCACTTCATACACTTCTCACGGAAGAGACAACAGGTTATTATATTGATTTTGGCGATACAGGACATCTGACGAAATCTTTCAGGGAAGGGTTTGTATATTCCGGCCAGTATTCTAAATTCAGGAAAAGAAATCATGGACAACCTTCAGTGAATGTACCGTCAGGGAAGTTTGTGGTCTTCTCACAAAACCACGATCAGACGGGCAACAGGATGAAGGGCGAACGCTTGTCGGCTCTTGTCTCATTTGAATCGATGAAACTTGCAGCGGGTCTTGTTTTACTGTCACCGTATATTCCGCTTTTATTTATGGGTGAGGAATATGGAGAGACAGCGCCGTTTCTTTATTTCATAAGCCATTCCGATACGGATTTAATAGATGGTGTGAGACGCGGGCGCAAAAAAGAATTCGATTCATTTAACTGGGAGGAGGAACCACCTGATCCTTTTGATATTGATACATTCTTGAAGTCAAAGCTGAACTGGAATCTGAGGAATCAGGGAAAGCACAGAGTATTATTTGATTTTTATAAAGAGGTGATATGTATGAGAAAAGAATTCCCCGCGCTTGCCAACCTTGATAACAAGTGTCTTGAATCACGGGAAGCAAAAGGCAGGAAATTTATTCTTGTGAGGCGTTGGACGGAAACCAATATGATATTGGCCCTGTTTAATATAGACAAGAAAGATGCCGGATTTAATCTTTCTGATTATGAAGTGAAATGGAATAAAGTCTTGGACTCCTCCGATAAAAAATGGGGCGGACGGGGAGCGGTATTACCTGAAAAAATTGCCCCGAACGAAGAGCTTGTAATAAGGGCTGAGAGCATGGCATTGTATAATGCCGAACACCGATTTTAGCATGTTGTTTTTATACTGAAAAGAATTAGTGATTAAATGAGAATTCCATCATCATCTTACCGGATACAGTTCAATATCAACTTTGATTTTAAGAAGGCGAGGGATATAATGAAGTACCTTGCATCCCTCTGCATTACGGATATTTATGCCTCGCCTATATTCAAAGCTAAAAAGGGGAGCCTTCATGGATATGATGTAGTTGACATGAATCAGCTGAATCCAGATCTTGGCACGGAATCAGATTTTGAAGAACTTATGAATAATATAAAGAAGGCCGGGATGGGATGGCTCCAGGATATTGTCCCGAATCACATGGCGTTCGACGGTGAAAACACAATGCTTATGGATGTCCTGGAAAACGGACCTCAATCAGAATATTTTGATTTCTTTGATATCGAATGGAAACACTTTTATGAGGGTCTCTCCGAACGACTGCTTGCTCCTTTTCTCGGTAAACATTACAGTGAATCGCTTGATGCAAGGGAAATTGTCCTGAATTATGACAGCGACGGTTTTTACATCAGCTACTATTCTCTGAAGATGCCGCTAAAGATAGAATCGTATGTGCGTATCATTACTCACAGGCTGCCGGTACTGAAACGGAAACTTGGTGAAGATCATCCTGATTTGATAAAATTTTTGGGTGTCCTATATTCTCTGAAAACCCTTCCGGTATCTAAAGAGGAAAGACCGGCTCGATACAGCCAGATACAGTTCATTAAAAGAATTCTCCGGGAACTTTTTAATAATAATTTAACTATTCAGGAATTCATAAAAAACAATGTTGCTATTTTTAACGGGGAAACTGGGGCCGGAAGTGACCTTTCTTTGCTGGACAGCCTTCTTTCCGAACAGCTGTTCAGGTTGTCTTTCTGGAAGGTCGCTACCGAAGAGCTGAATTACCGCAGGTTCTTTAACATTAACGGACTCATTTCAGTAAGAATGGAGGAGGAAAGAGTTTTCAATGCGACACATGCTCTAATATTGAATCTTATTAAAGCTAAAAAAATAACGGGCCTGCGCATAGACCACATAGACGGTCTATACGATCCAACGGGTTACCTGAAAAAATTAAGGGAAAGTACAGGGGACGTCTATATCATGGTTGAGAAAATACTTCAGCATGAAGAAGCTCTTCCCTCATTATGGGCCATACAGGGAACCACCGGATATGATTTTTTAAATTATGTTAATGGAGTTTTTTGCGATGACAGAAACGGAAGCAAGTTCAATAAACTTTATTATACTTTTACGGGGTCCAAGACATCTTATGAGGCAATGCTTTATGAAAAAAGGAAAATGATTATTGAGAAGGACATGACAGGGGACGTCGATAATCTTGCTCACCTGCTGAAAAAAATATCCAGTAAAAATCGATATGGATATGATATGTCCCACTACGGATTAAAAAAGGCCATTATCGAAATTCTCGCGCATTTCCCTGTCTACAGGACATATATAAGTCATGATGTCTATACTGACAGAGACCGGTTTTATATGAACGAGGCGATAGAAAAGGCCCGCGAAATGAATCTTGCTTTACTATATGAACTTGATTTCCTTGAATCATTCCTCCTCCTTAAATTCGACGAAAAACTTTCCGAGGAGAATAAGGATGAGTGGATTCATTTCGTCATGAGATTCCAGCAACTTACAGGTCCTCTCATGGCTAAGGGATTCGAAGACACTACGCTCTATGTTTACAATAGGCTTCTTTCTCTAAATGATGTCGGCGGGAGTCCGGATAATTTCGGTGTATCATCAACTGAATTTCATGAGTTTAATCTGAAAAGATCGCGCAGGCAGCCGCACTCCATAAATGCAACTTCAACACATGATACAAAAAGAGGAGAGGACGTGCGGGCCCGGATAAATGTCCTTTCGGAAATACCCGATATCTGGGAATCAAATCTGAAAAAATGGAGCAGGATTAACAGGCGAAAAAAGAAAACGATAAAAGGAACGACCGTGCCCGATAAAAATGATGAATATTTTTTATATCAGACAATGGTCGGAGCTATGCCGTTCAGGAAAGAGGAGTTTGATCACTTTAAGATAAGATTGAAGGATTACATAATTAAGGCCGTAAGAGAGGCCAAGGTCCATACCGCATGGTTAAAGCCGGATACCGATTATGAAGAAAATTTTCTTGCATTCATTGAAAAGCTTTTTTATCCTTCGGACAAGAATCAATTTTTAGAGGAATTCCTCAAGTTTCAAAAAATGATTTCTTTTTATGGAACATTCAATTCCCTGTCGCAGACCCTTCTGAAGATTACTTCATCGGGTATCCCTGATTTCTATCAGGGTTCTGAATTCTGGGATTTAAACCTTGTTGACCCGGACAACCGGCGGCCGGTTGATTTTTCATTAAGATCCTGGCTTCTCAACGAAATAAAAAGCAGGGAAGGCGATCTGTCAAGGCTCATAAATGAGCTTTTTTCAACAAGGGAAGACGGTCGGATAAAACTTTTTCTTATGTACAAATTGCTGTCCATCAGACAAAAGCACAGGAAACTCTTTGAAAAAGGCGATTATATCCCTATCGAGATAGACGGGAAATATAAAGACAGCGTTATTTCTTTTGCCAGAATGCATGGGCCGTTATGGGCGATTACGGTGGCTCCGAGGTTTTTGACTGGCGTAGTGAAAGAAAATCAATATCCATTGGGAACCGTAGTCTGGGGTGATACGCATTTAATATTGCCTGACAATGCCCCCGTTGTATGGCGGGAGATGATAACCGGATCGACACTTAAATCCGAAAGGCGCGTTTTAGTAGGCGAGGCGCTGCGGCAATTCCCGGCCGCCGTCCTGATAAACAAGGCAAAGGTATAGATACAGGTTGCCCTCCCCCATGAACATCTTAACTGTCAACACAGGAAGCTCCTCTGTAAGGCTGGCGGTGTTTTCGCAAAAGGGCGGAAGGCAGGAGAGGGTCGCATACGCCCATTTAAAAACCGGCGATAATGAACCTGAAAACCAGCTCACGGCTTTTATTGAGGATAATCATGTAAGGGACATATCTGTTACGGCGCATCGTATAGTTCACGGAGGCACAAGATTCAAGGATTCCTGTCTGATAAACCCCGGGGTCGAGAAAGAAATAGACCGACTTTCAATACTCGCTCCGCTTCATAATCCTCCCGCGCTGAAATGGATTAGTATATGCCGCAGGTTCTTTGGAAGCGGGATCCGTCAGGTGGCTGTCTTTGATACGGCCTTTTATTCCCGGTTGCCGGAATCGTCATTGACGTATGCGTTGCCGAAAGACCTGTGCAGGCGTCATGAGATACAGCGGTACGGATTTCATGGGATCGCTCACAGCGCGATGCTTCGGCGATGGCGGGAAATAAGGCCCGATGTAAAGGAAAGTGAAAGGTTGATTTCATTGCAGCTCGGCGCGGGCTGTTCGGTCACCGCGGTTAAGAATGGAACAGCGATAGACACGTCCATGGGATTTTCACCTGTTGAAGGCCTGGTGATGGCTACGCGTTCGGGGGACCTCGATCCAGGAGTCATCATCTATCTTCAGAAATCAGCAGGACTTTCGGTTGAGGAGATAGATGAGCTGCTCAACAATTCTTCCGGCCTGCTTGGTGTTTCCGGGATCAGCAGTGATATGAAAACACTGCTTGGATCAGACGAGCCTGACGCCGGGATTGCGATTGAACTTTATTGTTACCGCGCAAAAAAATATATAGGCGCATATGCGGCGGCCCTTGGAGGAGTTGAC
>JAUVPO010000047.1 GCA_030598625.1 Deferribacteres bacterium
CCTTGGTTATTGCCCCTGCTTTTAAACCCTTAAAAGTATCGGCATAAATTTTTTCCAACTCGTTCATCTGTAATTCCATGATTCTATATTATATTACCTCCCAAAAGAAATTTCTCTAATTTTCTTTATGACCCCATCTATTTCCATAAAGATATGTTTCAGTACAAAGATCTACTGAAAGATTGACAAGCTGATTTGTATTGACACTATAACAAAACGCTGCTTTGTTAGCAACTTTTATCTGAATAATTATTTTTTAATTCTCCTATAGCTGTCATAATCGTATTGCTTATATGTTTATGCAGCAGGTGACCGCGTTGACTTTTTCCATCTATTGCAGAGGGATAATATATCGGTTTGCCGAATACTACTTTTATCCTGGCTCTTTTCAACCATTTAACATTAACAGGCAGCGCCTTGTCGGTCCCAACAACGACGGTCGGGACAATAGGCGCTTTGCTGAGGCCGACCACCATGCCGATCCCGCGTTTGGCTTCAAGAAGTTGACCTGTTTCACTCCTTTTTCCTTCAGGAAACATAATAACGAGTTCGCCGTTTTTAAGTTTTTTGATGGCTGCTTTTATGGTTGAAGGCCCGGTTTTTTCTCTGTCGACCGGGAAAGCAGCGCGTTTTATTATCCAGCCAAGCAGGGGAATGTCGAAAAGTCCTTTCCTTGCCATAAAAACACCTCTTCTTGGAAGCACGGCGCCTATTATCGGAGGGTCCAAATAACTTATGTGGTTGGAAGCTATAATCGCTCCTTCGTTGGAAGGGATATTTTCTTTGCCTATTATATCTAACCCTCCATTAAGACGGCATATTATTCTGATGGTGAGGGCAACCAGTTTATATAATATATTATATGCTGTATCCATATTCAGGGAGAAATTTTATAGTCTCAAATAAGACATTATCTTTTCAACCACCTCGTCTACACTTAAGCTGGTTGAATCTATGTATACCATATCCTCAGTTTTTTTCAAGGGGGAGGTTTCCCTTGAAGAGTCTCTTGCATCCCTTTTCTTTATGTCTTCCAATGTTGTTTCCAGCCTGATCGCAGGGTCTTTGTCCTTTAGTTCTTCGTGTCTCCTTCTCGCTCTTTCTTCAAGGCCGGCATCAAGATAAAATTTGTTTTCCGACTCCGGAAAAATTGTTGTACCGGTATCTCTTCCTTCTATCACTGCTTTGCCTTGAATACATAGTTCTCTCTGTATTGAAAAAAGGCCTGACCTTACAACGGGTTCAGCCGAGAACCGGGAGCTCATTTCCCCGATTTCTTTTGTTCTTATCCCGGAGGTGACATCGGTACCGTCAACATAAATCCTGTCTCCATTAAAGGATATGTTAATATTATCCATCATCTTTTTAAGGCCCTCTTCATTGTCAGGACCAACACCCTCTGCCCTTGCTTTCCATGCCACGGCCCTGTAAAGGGCCCCCGTGTCAAGATATTTATAGCCGAGTTTTCCGGCAAGAAGCCTTGATACCGTGCCCTTTCCCGCGCCTGAAGGGCCGTCTATTGTGATAACATCTTTCATCCTCCTATTATGCTTTTATCTTCTTCCATGGCCTCAAACATTTCCCTCTGAATGGCAGGATATGTATTGGAAATCCACTCATTTCCGAAGTGGTGTGACAGAATGTTGAGGGCGTTGGGATTATCGGTTTCTACTACAAATATGATCCTTAAAGGTGATTTCCCCACGATTTCATATCTGCGTATTCTTTGACACATTTTCTGGAGTATCTTGTCCTGGCCTTTCCGGTGCCATTCCTCCCTTTCTCTGTTTATATCTTCTATTGAGATATTTTCTTTTGCGTCAAATATGGAGAGATAAAGCATATTTTCCTCCTTCCTTTAATCGAGCAAGTTTAGGTATTAACTCACCTGCTCAATTCAGGCAATAAATTGTTTATCTTGAATAATGAATCTGCAATTACCTGCTAACGATTAACCATTTTTCTTCCTTTCATTATCTTCTCTACAACGGACGGATCGGCAAGAGTGGAGGTATCGCCTATCTCCTTTTCCTTGCCTTCAATTATTTTTCTCAGTATCCTCCTCATTATCTTCCCGCTTCTTGTTTTGGGAATCCCGTTCACAAACTGTATTGCATCAGGCCTTGCGATAGGTCCTATATCTTTCCTTGTCTGTGCGATCAACTCTTTTTCAAGTTCCGGACTGCTGCTGAAACCGCTGTTTAAAATCACAAACGAGTAGATGCCCTGTCCCTTGACATCATGTGGAAAACCGACAACAGCGGCTTCTGCCACCGAATGATGGGCCACGAGAGCGCTTTCGATCTCTGCGGTGCCCAGTCTGTGTCCTGAAACATTTATCACGTCATCTATGCGGCCCAGTAAATGGTAATCCCCCTGTTTGTCGACTTTTGCTCCGTCCCCGCTGAAATAAGCCCCCTTGACCTGGGAGAAATAAGTTTCTTTATAACGTTCCGGATTACCGTAAATGCTTCTTGCGATACCGGGCCACGCATTCTTGATTATCAGCGAGCCTTCTGTGCCGGTCTTGACTTCGGAGCCTTTTGTATTGACTATCTGCGGTTCTATACCGAAAAAAGGCCTGCCCGCGTAACCCGGTTTCATTGGTACGGCGCCCGGAAGCGATGAGATAAGGATTCCGCCTGTTTCGGTCTGCCACCATGTATCAACTATTGGACATCTTTCATGTCCGATGTTCCTGTGATACCAGAGCCATGCCTCAGGGTTTATGGGTTCTCCGACAGAGCCCAGAAGTCTCAGACTGCTGATGTCCCTTGTTTTGGTCCATTCTTCTCCTTCTTTTGCAAGCGCCCTTATAACGGTTGGTGCGGTATAAAATGTGTTTACCCTGTATTTTTCCACTATTTCCCAGTACCTGTCGGGATGGGGGTATGAGGGAACTCCTTCAAACATTATTGATGTTGCCCCGTTACTCAAAGGACCGTAGACGATATATGAATGTCCCGTGATCCAGCCTATATCCGCAGTACACCAGAATGTATCATCTTCGCGGCAGTCAAAAATATATTTAAATGTCATAGAAGTATAAAGCAGGTATCCGGCTGTTGTATGAAGCAGTCCTTTTGGTTTTCCGGTGCTCCCGCTTGTATACAATATAAAGAGGGGATCCTCTGAATCCATTTTCTCAGGTTCGCACCACGATGAAATATCTTTGCCGGCAAGTTCATCTTCAGCAAAAAAATCCCTGCCGGGTTTCATAATGATTGCTATCCCTGTTCTCCTGAATACAAGACAACGCTTAATATCCGGAGTCTCTTCCATTGCTGCATCCGCATTTATTTTCAGAGGGATTACTTTCCCGGCCCTGAAGGAACCGTCGGAAGTAATAAGGATTTTTGCCTTGCAGTCGTTGATCCTTTCTCTCAGCGCAGAGGCGCTGAACCCGCCGAAAACCACGCTGTGAACAGCGCCGATCCGGCTGCAGGCCAGTATGCCGATAGCCAGCTCGGGTATCATGGGAAGATAAAAGACAACTCTATCGCCTTTTTTTACCCCCGATTTTTTTAGCAGATTGGCAAACCTGCATACAAGCCGATGAAGTTCCTGGTATGTATAGATTTTATTCTCTCCGTCTTCTGCTTCCCATATAATCGCCGCCTTGTTTTTCCTGTGGGTCTTTAAGTGCCTGTCAAGGCAATTATAGGAGACGTTTAATTTGCCTCCGATGAACCATTCAACTTCCGTTTTATGAAAATCCCGTTCTACGACCTTGTTCCATTTCTTGAACCATGATATGTTTTCTTCCGCCATTTCCGCCCAGAAGTCGCCGGGGTCTGTTATTGATTGGCGGTATAATTCTTCATACTCTTTTTTATTCTTGACGTATGCATGGGCTGAGAATTCTTTTGAAGGGGGATAAATCTCCTGCTTTTTGGGTGAAACCGCCTTTTTTGGCTTAGCCATGATTTTCTCCTTTTTAATTACCTCATTAATCCTTCCAGCATGCCGATAAAATCCGGAAAGGACGTGTTAATACACTCTGTATCCCGGACTGTTGTTTCCTTGTCAACCGTAAATCCTGCTATTATCAGGGCCATCGCGATCCTGTGGTCTCCGTAACTCTGAACATCCGCAGGTTTTAGTTTTTCTGTCCCTTCAATAACAAGCCCGTCCTCAAGTTCCTCAACATTTACACCCATCTTTCTTAATTCAACGGCCATGGATGTTATTCTGTCCGATTCCTTGACCCTCAGTTCTCCGGCCCCTGTAATTTTCGTTTTTCCTTGAGCTTTTGCTGCTGTTACGCACAGAATCGGGAACTCGTCAATTGCTTTGAGGACCATATCCCCGGTGATATTAATACCGGAAAGCTGAGAGTGTTTTACATATATATCGGCCACAGGCTCTCCTGAGATTTCCCTTTTATTTTCAAGTCTGATATCAGCGCCCATCATATTCAGTATGTCGATCAAGCCTGTTCTCGTAGGGTTTACTCCTGTATCTTTTAACAATATCTCGGATTGAGGGATAAGAAGGCCGCCCGCGATAAAGAATGATGCCGATGAAAAGTCTCCGGGAACGGTCAGGTCGAAGGGGTTGATGGCGGATGTTCCCCTGACGCATACTTCAAGAGATTTTATTTCTATCTCAACTCCGCCGGCCGCAAGCATACGTTCAGTGTGGTCTCTTGATTTTTCGGGTTCATTAAAAGAGGTAATCCCGTCGCAATAAAGTCCTGCAAGCAAAATCGCGGATTTGACCTGGGCGCTGGCCACGGGAGATTTATATTTGACAGGTCTTAATTTGCCCCCCTTAATCCTGAGAGGCGGATAACCGCCCTGTTCCGATGTGATTACGGCGTCCATTTCCGTCAGGGGTGTAATTATCCTTTGCATCGGTCTGCTTCTTAATGATGAATCTCCTGTTAGTGTGGCTGAAAATAATTGTCCTGCCAGTATTCCACTCAAGAGCCTCATCGTGGTCCCTGAGTTTCCACAGTCGATGATATTCCCCGGGTCCTTTAATCCTCTCAAGCCTTTGCCATTGATTAATATCTCGTTATCCCGTGTTTCCCTGTTTCCCGGACCCGGACCTCTGATTTCCATATCAATACCCATCTGCCGGAAAGCATTAAGCGTTCTCATCGGGTCTTCGGCAAGAAGGAAATTCCTGATAATGCTTTTACCTTCTGCAATGGATGACAGTATTACCGCACGGTGAGAGATTGATTTGTCCGGCGGGGGGGCAAGCCTTCCGCGCAAGGGTTGTCTGTATCTGACTTTAATCGGACTCAATGAGCTGTCTTGCCTCTTTGGCCCTCAAGAATTCTTTTTCGAGACCTGTCCAGTCCGACTCTTCAATAAGTTTTATTGTCCGGGATGTAACGGATGAGAATCTTCTGAGAGTTTTGAGTATTTCTTCTTTATTGTAAACGCAGATATCCTTCCAGAGTTCCTCGGAACTCAACGCAATTCTTGTCATGTCCCTCAATCCTTTTCCGCCGTAATGGAGAATTTTATCATCCTCTTCAATGATGCTGTTCACTAATGCATAAGCTATAACATGTGGAAGATGACTTACTGCGGCAAAGATTAAGTCGTGTTCTTCAGGGGTCATTAGCAGTGTTTTGGCGCCGACGACATTCCACAAATTGATGATTTTTTCCAATGCTTCATTGTTTGTATTTGAACCGGGAGTGACAATGCATCTGGCGTCTTTGAAAAGATCGGATGCAGCAGCGCTTATGCCTGAACATTCCTTGCCTGCAATAGGGTGGCCGCCTACAAAACTTACGCCTTCGGGCATTAAAGGATCGAGTTTTTTTACAATCCCGGCCTTGACGCTTCCTACGTCTGTGACTATTGCACCCTTTTTTATATTTTGTGCTATATCTCTTACAATTTTTTCAAATTGGCCTACCGGAGTGGCAAGTAAGATTAAATCAGCGTCCCTTATTCCATTGACGGGCACTGTCGAGTATTGATCTATTATTCCCAGTTCTTTTGCCTTGATTAAATTATCTTCCCGTCTGCCTATGCCCGTTATTCCGCCTGTAAATCCATATTTCCTCAGCGCGAGGGCAAAAGAACTGCCCATAAGGCCGATGCCGATTATTGAAATATTGCTAAAGTCCATATTTTATATTTATACAGGATCCTTGTATTTTATATTTTTCTCCCTACAGCCTTTGCAATTACCCTGAGTTCTCTCATCAGCACATTAAATTTTTCCGGTTTTAAAGACTGTTCTCCGTCTGATAAGGCTTCCTCGGGATTTGAATGGACCTCAATCATCAGACCGTCCGCGCCGGCTGCGATTGCAGCCTTGGCCATGGGAGAGACGAGTCTCCATTGACCTGCGCCATGACTCGGGTCGACAATAACGGGAAGATGGGAAAGATGCTTTAAAACAGGCACGGCACTTAAATCAAGGGTGTTCCTTGTGGCAGTCTCAAATGTCCTGATACCTCTTTCGCAGAGAATAACCTTATTGTTGCCCTGTGCCATGATATATTCAGCAGCCATAAGGAGATCTTTTACTGTCGCAGAAAGCCCCCGCTTTAAAAAGATCGGTTTGTTATGAGAGCCGACCTCCCTGAGGAGTCTGAAATTCTGCATATTCCTGGCTCCTATCTGAATAATATCGGCGTATTTGAGGATGACATCCATGTCTCTTGGATCCATAATTTCAGTAATAACAGGCATGCCTGTCTTTTCCCTTACCTCTGCAAGAAACTTTAAGCCCTCTTCTCCAAGGCCCTGAAAACTGTAGGGTGATGTCCTTGGTTTAAAGGCGCCGCCTCTAATAAATGTTGCGCCCGCCTTTTTAACTGATTGGGCAATTTTGAGGAGTGTAGGCAAGTTCTCAACAGCGCATGGTCCGGCGATAACGTGTATTTTTTTGCCGCCTATAGTATTTTTGCCGACTCTGATAATTGTATCTTTGGATTTGAAATCTCTGCTTGCAAGCTTAAAGGGCTGTGTGATCCTGTGGACTTTTTCAACTCCGGGCATGGAAGCAAAGGCATTGCCCTCATCCTCTGTAATATTTGAAGTGTCGCCGATTACGCCAATGACTGTTCTTTCCGTCCCCTTTGAGATAGTGGCATCAAAACCCCTGCCTTTAAGCTTTTTGACGATATAGCGGAGTTCGCTGGCGGTAGCGCCGGGTCTTAGTACTATAATATCCATAACAACTCCTTATTAAGATTATATATTTAAAAACTGAATCCAGGATTCTTGCAAGTACTAATTATAATTAATTAAGCCGGAAATTTCTCATTCCGGATCTCCGTCGTGTGAACAATTATGATTTTATTTGTTTGATCTTTCTTAATGAATCCATAAATTTCCTGTTTTCTCCCGGAAGTCCTATTGTTACGCGTATTTCCGAAGGCCCCATCGGTCTTACAATAACTCCCTGTTTCAGAAGATCATTGTATAGCTGAATAGCTTTACCGTCTTTGAGTTTTATATAAATAAAATTTGCTTCCGTTGGAACATAGCTGATTTTTATAGACTTGAGTTTATCATAGAGATACTTTTTACCTCTCTCATTTATTTTTTTTGTTTTCTCAAGGTGCTTTTCGTCTTTTAACGCCGAGATTGCGGCTTTTTGTGCCAGGGAGTTCACATTAAAGGGCTGACGAACTTTGTTCATCTCCGCGATTACCGATGCATTTGCGATCCCGTAGCCTATTCTGAGCCCTGCAAGCCCGTATATCTTGGAGAAAGTCCTGAGTATAAGTATATCTCTGTCCTGTCTGAAATATTTCATGCTGTCTGCATAATCCGGTGCGGTAACGTATTCATAATATGCTTCATCAACGATAACCAGCGCCCCTTCCGGAACTTTTTCCATAAAGGAATCCATTTCAGCTTTTGTGTTTATTGTGCCCGTAGGATTATTCGGATTTGCTATAAAAATAATCTTTGTCTTTTTAGTTATTTTTGATGCCATTGTCTCAAGGTCATGCCTGTGGTTTTTAAGCGGGACAATGATATTCCTGCCTTTTGCCGCCTGAACAATCATTGGGTAAACTACAAAAGAAGGATGGGCCATTATCGCTTCATCGCCGGCAACAAGAAATGTCCTCACTGCCAGTTCTATTATTTCATTTGAGCCGTTGCCGAATAATAATTCTTCCGGATTTATCTGTAACTTCCCGGATAACGCGTTTCTCAGGTAATAGCAGTTCCCGTCAGGATATCTGTTTAAATCGGGGACCTCTTTGCACAGGATTTTTATTGCAAGAGGCGAGGGCCCTGCTGGATTTTCATTGGAAGCGAGCTTGACTGAATCCGTAATCCCCATCTCTCTCTCAAGCTCTTCTACGGGCTTGCCGGGGACGTAAGGTTTAATACCTTTTATGTGTTCCGGAGTGTGCATTATAATTCGATAGTTGCAGATTTGTTTACTATTCCGCTGACGGGTAGGAGCCTAATACTTTAAGAAAGAGGCATTCTTTTTTCACGTCGTTAAGCGCCTTCTCAACCCCTTTATCTTCTATATGACCTTCCATATCCACAAAAAACATATATTCCCACGCCTTTCTCTTTGACGGCCTCGATTCAATCTTTGTGAGATTTATCCTGTGCCTGGCAAACGGCCGTAATATTAAATAGAGGGCGCCGGGCTTGTCTTTAAGGGAAAGCATGATTGATGTCTTGTCCTTGCCTGTTCTACCCGGTGAGTCTTTTGCAATAACGAGAAAGCGTGTGTAATTTGCTTTATTATCTTCGATGCCCTTTTCAACAAACTTCAGCTTATATTCAGAAGCTGCAAGTTCGCTTGCAACCGCGGCTGTCGACGTGTTCTTGGAGACACGTTTTGCGGCTGAAGCGGTGCTTAATTCTTCAATGATAGGCGTGCCGGGAAAATTCTTTTCAAGCCAGCCCCTGCATTGTGCCGTAGCCTGCGGATAGGAATATATCTTTTTAATGCCAGTTTTATTCCCACTCTTTGATAAGAGATTATGTGATATCTCGAGCATTATCTCAAAGGCTATCTTTAAATCCACATCCATAAACATATCAAGGGTATAATTGACGACCCCCTCGGTAGAATTTTCAACGGGCACCACTCCATATAGCGCTTTTCCTCTATGTACGGCATCAAATACCTCTCTTATTGTGCTTTCCGGAAGATACCTGGTTGAAGAACCGAATTGCCTGCGGGCAGCGAGATGAGTAAAGGTCGCGGAAGGGCCTAAATATGAGACGTTCAAAGGCAGCTGAAGAGAAAGTGATGCGGAAAGGATTTCCTCATAGATTAACTTAAGGGCATCATTCGGAAAAGGCCCGGGATTAATTCCCCTGAGCCTGTTCATGATTTCCTTTTCTCTTTCAGGCGAGTGTATCTTTAAATGTTTATCTGATTTTGTTTTTCCGACATTAATTACGGTTTTTGCCCTCCTGTTTAATAAATCGAGTATCTGGAGATCAATGTCGTCAATTTTATTTCTCAGTCTGTTAAGTTCCGCCATAACTGTTTCCCCATACTTGAAGATAATTGTAATTAATGATGGTTAATTTAGCAATAAACTTAAGTTTTTTCAAGGATTGAAAAAGAAATTGTGCTAACTGAGTAAATAGAAATTGTTTATTGATGAACTTACGGCGCATGTCTGACTGCTTTAACTCGCCCGTTGCGCCAATAAAAATCAGGATTAGCTTCTTATACTATATGTCGATTCACGGTTACCAAGATTTCGCCTTGTCTCGGGATATGCAGCAGTGATATCTACTTCTTCAGATATTGAATTACAGAGTCCAGGATACAAAAGAATACGCAACCTTGTTATTTTATAGGGGCAGATAATATTTTCAAAGAGAAGTTTTCTTCGACAGGGAAAAAATGATAGGAGCGATTTCCGGTGACATCATTGGTTCAGTCTATGAAAGATGTCCTGTCAAGACAAAAGACTTTCCTCTGTTCAGTCCCCATTGCATATTTACCGATGATACTGTGCTTACTATTGCAATTGCAGGAGCAATCCTGAACGGGGATGATTATGCAGTCACAGTAAGAAAAATTGGCAGGAAGTACCCCCATTGC
>JAUVPO010000158.1 GCA_030598625.1 Deferribacteres bacterium
GGAGCTGTCCTTAGTACGAGAGGACCGGGATGGACGGACCTCTGGTGTGTAGGTTGTTCTGCCAAGGGCAATGCCTAGTAGCTATGTCCGGATGGGATAACCGCTGAAAGCATCTAAGCGGGAAGCCCACCCCAAGATGAGGTCTCCCTTCCTGTACTTCGGTACAGGACTAAAGGTCTGTGGTAGACTACCACGTTGATAGGCTGGGTGTGTAAGTTCGGTGACGGATTGAGCTAACCAGTACTAATAGACCGTGAGCCTTGACCCCCTTACTCTGATTCCTGCGATTGGATAATTTAATTAAAAAAGAGGAAGTCATCTGTAAATGACTTCCTCTTTTTTTGCAAGGAGTTAGCTGTTATTCATGTTCCTCTATACTCAATAAGGTTGAAAAGAGAAAAGTTTCATTAAGTATTCTCTATTGTTGAGTTTCTGAATTTTTCATCAATCTGCTAAATAACTTAAAGTTAGCTTTATTTTGAAATTTCTCTCAGAGTACAAAATTTCTAATGTAAATAAATAATAATTTGACAACTAAAGCCTTTTATGATATTTATTTAATATATCTTATCTTCTCTTTTAAAAAATTAGATTCGTACTAAATAAAATAATAGTTTCCTGTGGTAAGCTCGGCTTTTTTGTTGCGTGAAGGAGGTGATGCAAAAGAGGTAACTTAAACAAACATAATATAATTTCATTAAGAAGGAGGATGAAAATGATTATGAAAAGTTTTTTTCGTGTATTATTTTTTATAGGGCTCGTAGTTTTCGTCTTGTCTCTGGGAACAGCATCTGCTATCGACCTTACATATAGAGAGATGTTAGGCAAGAATCTATTTTTTGATAATATTTCAGACCCTGACTGGATGTCCTGTGCCACCTGCCATGCTCCAGAGAGTGGCTGGACAGGACCTATTGCCGGGATCAACGTGCACGGTGCTGTGTACAGAGGAGCGGTACCAACTCGTTTCGGAAATCGCAAACCGCCAAGTGCCGCGTATGCTACATTAAGCCCCATTTTCCACTTCGATGAGGATGAGGGACTCTTCATCGGTGGTAATTTCTGGGATGGTCGAGCAACAGGAGAAGATCTTGGCAATCCTGCGGCTGATCAGGCACGTGGTCCCTTCCTGAACCCCGTTGAACAGAACAATCCCAGCAAGCAGGCTGTTATCGACCAGGTCTGCAGGGCAAAATATGCAGGCTTATTCGTGAGCGAGTTTCAGATGGAGTATCCCGGACTTGATCCCTGTGATTCCGACAACGTGGAGATGGCGTATGACTTTGTCGCCCTTTCGATAGCAACATATGAAGATTCCCGCGAAGTCAACCAATTTTCATCAAAGTATGATGCATATTTAGCTGGTGAGGTTGGTCTGACAGAGATGGAGGCTATGGGTTTAGAATTGTTTGAAGGCAAGGCTATGTGTTCAGCATGCCATCCAAGTGAACCAGGCCCTAACGGCGAACCACCACTTTTCACCGATTTTTCATATGATAACCTTGGTGTGCCAAAGAATACGGAGAATCCATTTTACAAAATGGACAAAGTGTTTATCGATGGATCGCCCATTAATCCTGAAGGCATGGCTTGGATTGATCCTGGACTGGGAGGATTCTTGGAAACAAGACCTGATTGGGCAAACATGTCCGAGGAGAATATGGGCAAACACAAGGTTCCTACTATAAGAAACGTGGCGAAAGGCTTTGGAGAAAGCTTTCCAAAAGCCTATATGCACAACGGTGTATTCAAATCTCTCAAGGAAGTTGTACATTTTTATAACACGAGGGACGTTGAGGACTGGCCTGCACCAGAAGTATCCCAAAACGTCAATATAGATGAGCTAGGTGATCTCGGATTGACTGATGCAGAAGAAGATGCAATCGTTGCTTTTATGAAAACACTTTCGGACGGTTTTAAGGTCAAGAAAAAAAATAAGTAAGAAAGTTAAGTAATTTCTTATCATTTTTTCTAAATCCTACGGTTATTAAGTAAATAAAAGAGGAAGCTATCGGCGGATGGCTTCCTCTTTTATTTATACGGGAAGGGATAGTGTCAATAAATTGTCATAATTTTGTCATTCCGGAGTAACCAGAAAACATTCCTATATTCTAACCGTTTGATTTTAATGAATTGTTCTATTTGGCATATATTTTGCAATATACTTAAATATGAATTTTCTGTTTAAGAAAAAGACAATTCCCAATTATTTTGCAGAAAAAAGGGCGGTAAAAAGAATGGCCGCAAACTTGGAGACAAGGTTATCCTACGGTAACATGTTTTACACCGGAATTGTTTTGAATTTGTCCGAGAAAGGGATGTTTATTTCTACAAGGAGGTTTCTTCCTTCCAACACGACATTTTTAATAATTATCCGTATGGAAGATAAACTGCTGAAAATCCCGGCCAAGGTCAAAAGGTTGACAAAAACAGACAGCTTTTATTATGGAATGGGGGTGGAACTTTTGACCCCGCCCGCTGAGTATCTGGAATTTGTTGAGAACATAAAATAACGGTATGGTTTTTTTCTCTATCAGAGCGAAAGACCGCTTATAAATTTCTCCAGGGAACTTTTTACACTGTCGTTCATGTCAATAAACTTTAATCCTGATTCATAACAAGGCAAACTTTCCCCCTTGTCGGTCTCGGTTCCTATTAAATAAGACCAGACTATTACGCCTGCTTGAGATATTTCCTTATTATCGGCAGATAATGTCTTGATCTTGTAGATATTGTTAACGGCCAGGTGCTGAGAGGTTTTTAAACGTAATCCACCTATGCTTATATCTTTTATTTTAGCTTTGTCCGACCCATTGAGTTCAGCCGGGAAGCTGTTTGCAGTTTTGAAGCGTTTATATATGCGTCTCTCGGTTTTATCCTCTCTCAACAGCGGTTCAAGCTTATGACGCTTTTTATCTTTACTTATTAAATCATCTACCCGTGACAGAAATTTATCTGTGGAACACGGCTGTTCAGGATCGTAGCGCACAACTCCCATGTTGAGTGATAAGTTATAATTTTGAAGACCCTGTTCATTGTAAGTTTTTATTTTATCCGTAATATTTTTGATAATTATGTTTTCAACATTAAGTTCCGAGAGGTCTGTCAGGAGCACCGCGAATCTGTCTTTTCCAATCCGGCCTATTATATCCGACCCGCGAAAACTATTTTTTAAAATGTTGGCGGTATCCACTAATGCCTGGTCCCCTGACTTGTAGCCAAATTCATCATTGATTAGTTTAAGGTTGTTAAGGTATATATATAGAAGAGATATCCTCCTCCTTGTGCGGTCCGACAGTTTGAGCTGTCTTTCTGAAAATGTAAAAAACCCGTGCCTGGTGGAGAGGTCTGTAAGTTCATCGGTTACAGTGGCCGCACGCAGTTTCGCCTCCATTTTTTTCCGCGTGGTAATGTCGCGAACGAAGTTTTGAAAGACTTGACGGCCATTGTACTCAATGAGCCGACTGCTGATCTCCACCGGCATTTTCGAGCCGTCCTTACGCCGGTGAACATGTTCAAATGTGACACTTTCCGTCACCTGCAATTCCCTGGTAATATCATTGCCGTGTGCGGAAGACAGAGGCAGATCTATTTCGTCAATCGTTAAATTGAGCAGTTCTTTTTTTGTATATCCCAATCGCTTTGCGGCATTGTCATTGATGTCCAGGAAGCGGCGGGATGCCGGGTCTATGATAAAAAAAGAGTCATTGGCATAATTAAAAAAATTACGGTATTTTTCTTCTGACTTTTGCCGTGCTTCCGCCGCCTGCCTTTGCCGGGTGACATCTCTGATAATGCATAAACTGTATTTTTCGCCTTTCAGTTCAATCGTTGAGGCATTGATTTCAACAGGTACGAGCTTTTCATCTTTTCTGAGCTGATTGATCCCGGATATGCCGGAGAGTGAACCCCTTTCAGAAATCTTTTTAAAGATTTTTAAAACCACGTCCTGCTCTTCCGCGGGATGGAGGTCTTCCACAGTCATGGTCTTGATCTCTTTAATGGTATAACCGATTATTCTGGAAGCCTCCGGGTTGCAGTCAAGAATTTTTAACGTTTCAGTGTGAATCAGATAGATGGCGTCAGCGGCGTTTTCAAACAGGGAGCGATATCTATTCTCTGATTCCCGGATTTTCCTGTCCGCTTCTCTTGGAACGGCATCTGATTTTTCAAGTTCATCGACCCGCCCGCGCAGTTCTTTTAGCTCTCTTATGGGTTGATCTTTTGTTTTATCTTTATCATCCATAGTATGAACCATGTAACTAACCGCCCTGCCTTTGACCGGCTTGATACATTAAAGCTTACTATAAAAAATTGCGCTTGTACAGGGGGATGGCGGGTCCTCTTGTTTTAAAGCCGGGGCCTGTCATTAAAGGCCGTTATTTTAATGTGCCTGCCTGTAAAAAAAAATTAAAGATAAATTTCAGAATGTCGATATGATTGTGTAATTCAAGTAAACATTGTGGGCTTGATAAATAAAATACAGATAATAAGGGAGATGGTTTTTTCTGAAGGGATAATAATTTCTGAAGGAACCTGAGACAGCCATTATCGGAAAAAAAGAGAGGAGGCAGGTGTCAATAAGAAGTTTTAAATCAATCAAAAAAGTTTTAAGGAGGAAGAAAAATGATGAAATTAGGAGATATACCGGTAGGGACGAAACTGATAAGCGGGTTTTTAATTGTAGCGGTGATAGCAGCGGTTGTCGGCGCAATCGGGGTGACGAACATCAAGACAATAGGAATGGCTGCGGATGTTATCATGGATGAGCAGGTGCCCCTTGCGGACGCCTCAATGGAAGCAATCATAGCCCTGATAACCGGCAGGGACGCGATGGGGGAGTTTCTGCTTCACGAAGACGCTAAAGAGCTCAACCAGATAGAAAACGAGTTTATGAAGGCCGGCTCTGACTTTGACGAGTATGTAAGTTACATTGAAAAAAACGCAGAAGGCGAGATTGTGGAGCTTGCGAAAGAGGCGGACAAGTATCACGAACAGTTTGAGGAAAACGCGGAGAAATTAA
>JAUVPO010000086.1 GCA_030598625.1 Deferribacteres bacterium
AATCCTTTTTAAAAGCTCGTCTTTATCTATACATTCCAAAGATATGTTGAAATTGACTTTATATGGCATTTTCTCCCTCTATTAATAATTTTTTAAAATAACATTCGATAAAAGACCCTGTCAATCAGCATACTTGAGAGATTTATATTTATTTTATGAGAAATATTCGGTTAAATTAATATATGGTCAAGCCACAAAAAAAATATGCCATGCTGATTAATCTTGACAGGTGTGTCGGGTGTTTCGCCTGCCAGGTAACCTGCAAGGCCGAATATAATATTCCATTCGGGACGTTCCGTTGCCGCGTTGAAACATATCAATCCGGCGGATATCCGCATATTGATAAATTCTTTATTCCCCGTCTTTGCAATCACTGTGACAATGCCCCATGTATCGAAGCATGTGAAGAAAATGCCCTGTATAAAAATCAGGACGGGGTCGTCATGATAAATAACACCGATTGCACCGGATGCCGGATATGCCGTGAAAAATGCCCGTATAACGCAATAGAAATAAGTCCGGTCAGCGGCGAAGTTGAAAAGTGTGATTTTTGCTATAGCCGCAGGATTATAAAAGGCCTCCTGCCTGTATGTGTTCAAAGCTGTATGGGAAAGGCATTATTATTCGGCGATATATACGACCCGGAAAGCGAAATAGCAGCCGCGTTGAAAAAGACCCGGATTAAAGTCTTAAGTCCTGAATTTTCAACAAGTCCTTCAGTTTACTATGCCTTTAAAGGTGAAACATACGATGCCCCTTTGAAAAACTTTGACATAAAAGAGCGCCATTCCACCCGGCGCATAACAATCAAACATACCCCCGACCATGCTGAAGGCAGTCCGCAACTTATACATACATCAGATGCCATGTGTCCTTCAGAGTGCGGCATTTCAGTGCTTGTAGAAAACGGGATTGCCAGGAAAATATTCGGAAATCCTCATTCCCTCATAAACAACGGCGCCTTCTGTGCAAAAGGGGCTTCCGGTCTCCAGCTTACGTACTCTCCTCACAGAATCAAAACACCCCTTATAAGGACCGGAAACAGGGGTGAAGATAAATGGAAAGAAATCTCCTGGGAAGAAGCCGCTGATTTCATCGCCGGGAAACTGATTGAAATAAAGCAGAAATTCGGGCCGGAGTCGGTTTTCTTAGACTGCGGCGACGTTACCGACAGAGAGGCGTATTACAGGCTGTTCCATGCATTCGGCACTCCTAACACATTCGATCACGGAAGCATATGCGACCCAAACCGAAAATGGGGACAGGCAATAATTACGGGAGATGAAAGGCCCCTGCCTGATATTCAAAGACCTTTTCTTACAAGAAACGACAAAGGAGAAATGATCCTCAAAGACAAACATGACATTAAACTTCTCCTTAATATCGGGGTCAACCCGTTTGTTGCAACAAGGTTCAACTATATGTCAGGCGGTATCCCGGCAGCCAGAGAGAATAAGTGTATATATATAGTAGTAGACCCTGCTTATACTAATTCCGCCGCTCATGCGGACATATGGCTGCCCATCATACCCGGAGGAGACTCGGCCCTGCTTGCGGCAATACTTTATTACATCATTAATAACGATTCCCCTCATGATCCGTCAAGCAAATACATAGACCACGATTTTCTCGGAAAATACACAACCGGCTGGTGGGAATTCAAGGAGGCATTTCTCGCGCATACGGAAAAGGCGGACCCATCCAACGGCCTGTATTTCTTTACCCCCGAATGGGCCGCGGAAAAAACAGGGATCTCAAAAGATACTATAAAAAAGGTCGCCCACATGTTCGGAATCACAAAACCCGCATCAATTGAGATCGGGATGCACGGCACTGCCCACCACACAAACGGCGATGTTACATCAATTCTCATGACAGCTCTCTGCATTGTTACAGGAAACATGGACACTCCGGGAGGGCTGATATTCATAAATTCCCAAAAGCCCCGGAAAGGCGGCAATACCGTCGGGAAAGAGTTCCTGAACAAACCTGTTGCCCGAAAGATAAACGGACATGACACCAAGGGCGTACTTTCAGAGCTTCACAAAGACCGTTATGGCGACTATCCAGCTGCAATGAAGGGAGTGCTTACCGATCTGCCGCGGAAAATAATGGATGGAATCAGTTTAAAACACGGACCGTTTAAGGGATACACCTACCCTGTCAAGGCATTAATAGCAAGAGCGGGAAATCCGGTGGTAACCGCCGGCAATACACACGACTGGATTGACGCCCTTACATCCGGGGAAGAAAGCGGGGGACATCGGCTTGAATTAATGGTCTTTATAGATACACATATCACCGTAACCGGGAAATATGCCGATATAGTGCTCCCTGAAGCAGGTTACCTCGAAAGAATGGGTCTCAGCGATGTTTACACAATGAGCCCGGAAGTATCCATCCGTGATCAGGTGATTAAGCCGCTTCACAAGTCCAGGACACCTTTTGAAATTATGATAGCTCTTTCCGAAGCATTGTCAAAAAAAGGGGATCCGGATATCAGGACCGAAGACTTCAAGGGAAAGTACAAAAACGAAGAAGCATTTATCAACGAGATACTGGATGAAACGCCGGGATTTTATAATATCGGCGAACCGCTTCCATATCCCGATCTTCCGGAGGGCTGCATGATAACAGGGACACCGGACAATCCCTTCGCTATCATGGGAAAGAAAACCGTAAAAAAAGGAGAATTACTGACGGTCGACTGGCTTAGAAAGCACCATGGTGTAGCGGTATGGCCCGCAAGTTATCACAGGTATAAAAATTCGGACGGGTCACCTTCAGGGATATATCCCGAAACCGCTTCAAAAAAGTTTGAATTCAGATTCAGTTATCTCGAAAGCATCAACACAAAAGCAGGAACAAATTTTCCGACTACCTTTTACTGGTCCGACTGCAAATGGAATCCGAAGAATCCCTTATTTAAAAAAATCAGCAATGAATATCCATTTCAATTAATAAGCGGACGGGTCCACTATGCAATGACAATGACAACAATATGCCCGTATCTTGCTGAAACAGAGACTGAATGTATGAAACCGTTAAATGACTATTTTCAATATACTATGCCGAAGCTTGATAATATTCCTAATGAATACGGCTTTCAGAAAAATAAAGAGACGTCCTTTAAGGCGGGCAGTGTGTCCATTCCCGTATTCGCCCTTAACCCGAACGACGGAGAAAGCCTCGGCATCAAAACCGGAGACATGGTCATTATTGAAAACCCGTTTAAAAAGAAAGTCAGGGGGAAAGTATTCCTTACTGATGAGATAATGCCTGGGATTATTAAAACCGCCTTTGGCCCCGGCGGCCGGAAAGCTTCGGGAACGGGCTTCGTAAACTGCACGTCCGGATATACTGCCAATATTAATGATCTTCATGATCCTGAAAATATCACTCCCTTGACCGGAGCTCCAGGTTTCGGTGATATAATGGTAAAGGTCGTCAAAGAAGCAGATCAATAGCCATTCCCGACGGTCTAATGCCTGTTTTCTTTTCAAGCCTTGAAAAAACTTAAGTTTATTGCTAAATTAACCATCATTAATTACAATTATCTTCAAGTATGGTGAAACAGTTATGGCGGAACTTGACAAACTGAGAAAAAAATTGACGACATTGATCTTCAACTACTCGATTTATTAAACAAGAGGTCAAACTCCTACACTACCCAACCTCCGGCATTGTTGCATTTTCAAGAATCATAAAATTCTCCTTAAAAAAATACTGCATCAATAATAACAGAAACAGACAGTCAGGGCTCCTGGTTTAATTCTATCAAAAAAAAAGAATATCAGCATATATTTATTAATTTGTTATTGAACTCATTTTATTATAAAATCTCCCCTTACCCCTCTTTGCCAAAGAGGGGGATTTAAAACAGCTCTGGATTCCCGATTAACAGACCTCGGGAATGACGGCAGTTGATGCCCAGCAGATTAACATTTAGATGCTTTAATGCTAAAATGATGAGTGGATTAATGATGGAGCATGTTCTATTAGGCAGATGGACGGAAAAACGGTTAGATCAAATACTGGTCAAAGCCTCAGCAATCAACGATCCCGGAAGTCGTATAGATTTTCTTTCAAAGCAATTCCTGAACACAAGGTATAAAGAATCAACGCTAATAGGAGATATTAATACAGATGAGGTTTTAGTCATTAATTTTGAAGGGCTGGACTGTTTTTCCTATATCGATTATATCGAGGCAATGAGACGGTCCAAATCTTATCCTGAGTTCAGGAAAAACCTGGTCAATGTAAGATACAGGTGCGGGGAGACCGCCTACAAAAACAGGAACCATTTTTTCACTGACTGGAAAGCGTTTAATTCAGATTTTATCATTGATGTGACAGAACATATCGGGGCCGGGAAAACCAAAAGTGTCAGCAAAAGGCTGAATGATAAAGATGACGGCACCTTATTCCTTCCCGGCATTTCATGCAGGCTGCGGGAGGTTGTATATATCCGCACGATACTCTTTGATAAAGCCGTAGTGGAAAAATTCAAAACAGGTGACTATGTTGGTATTTATTCGAAAATTCAGGGACTCGACGTCTCACACGTGGGAATCATAATCAGGCAGGGTGACACGGTCAGCATGCGGCATGCTTCTTCAGTGAAAAAACACCGGAAAGTGATCGATGAAGATTTCAAATATTACATAGGAAACAAACCCGGATTCGTAGTATTAAGGCCAAGGGACTAACATCGAAACGTATTGCAGAATCTTTCTGTGATTCCCCATAAATCTTCAGGCAATATTTCTTTTACTTTGTCGGCAATATAATCGGGAACACCTCCGTAAAAGGCATGTGCGATCCCGCCGGTAATGCAGGCAAGAGTATCACTGTCACCGCCGAGGGATACTGCATTCCTGACAGCGTCTTCATAAGAGGTTGATTCAAGAAAAGCGATAATCGCTTCCGGTACTGTTCCCTGACATGATATATCAAACCGGTATCCCGGTCTGATGTCATTTAAAGTGCGATCAAGATCATAACCAAACTCTTCTTGTATTTCTGACTTTACCTGCTCCTTATCATGTGTTGTGCGTGCCACAAATACTGCCAGGGCTGCCGCCTGTGCTCCTTTTATCCCCTCAGGATGATTGTGCGTAAACTCAGCTGTTTTTTTCGCTTCTGCCAAAACCCTCTCTGCTGAATCAAATGCAAAGCCCACGGGACTCACACGCATTGCTGCACCGTTGCCCCAGCTGTTGTATGGAGCCGATGTCTCAGAAAAAAGCCAATGAAAGAATAAACCGCCATATCCGCAATGGGGGTACTTCCTGCCAATTTTTCTTACCGTGACTGCATAATCATCCCCGTTCAGGATTGCTCCTGCAATTGCAATAGTAAGCACAGTATCATCGGTAAATGTGCAATGGGGACTGAACAGAGGGAAGTCTTTTGTCTTGACAGGATATCTTTCATAGACTGAACCAATGATGTCACCGGAAATCGCTCCTATCATTTTTTCTCTGTCAAAGAAAACTTCTCTTTGAAAATATTATCTGCCCCTGTCTCTTTTTGTTACAAACACAAGTCCCTGGCCGGGATTGAGATTGTACTGGAAGGGCTCTGGAATAAATTCTACCGGATATTCAGGAGATACATCAGTTAAAGGCGCTCCGGCCAGAACATATTTATTCAGGTTTTCAGTATAAAAGGACTGTATATTCCATATGTCCTTGTTTAATACAATCAGAGCTTCATCTTTTGCGGTGATAGATCCTTTCCATAACATCAAAAGATTCGGATTTTCGCAATGCAATATTTCAGTAGGAGCCTCTTCCTGGAAAACAGGATATCTCCCCTTTATTTCATTGATCTTTTTTACAAACCACATAAGATCTGTGTCTGTCTGCTCCCAGTCATCCGGTCTTGTATTTACGACATGGGGCTTTTTCCGGAATCCGAATTCAAATCCCATTGGCATCATAACAGCTGTCGAGAAAATGGCAGAAAACAGATAGCGCTGTTTAAGTCCATTTACGTTGCCCTGTAGTTCCTCCATGAGCCGTTCACTGTCATGACTTTCAGGGAAACTGATAGAGGGAGAGATTTCCCTTGTCAGATTATATTGTTCCATTAACCAGTGGCTGTTAAAATCCCACCACTTTGAGCTGTTAAAAATATAGTCAAATCCGGCTTTTGCTGTACTGGATGTCTCATCTGTAGTGCACCCAAGGGTTTCCGCTGAAAAAAGAACATCAGGATGCTTTGTTTTAGTCTCTTTTATAAGCCTTTCCCAGAGTTTTCCCGGAAGCTGGTAGGCTGCATCACATCTAAACCCGTGAAATCCAAGATCAAGCAGAAAATCAACTATTTCCATAAAATACTTAAAAAGCCCGTCAGGGTCTTTTGTACGTCTGACATTAAATTTAGCCAGGTCCCTCCAATCCTGCTTCCCCCTGTCTGTCATGATAAAAGGATGAACAACACGTCCCCCCTTCCATTGAAACCATTCAGGATACTTTTTTGTAAGCGGTGAATCAAAAGCGCAATGGTTGATAACAAGATCAATCATGATTTTCAGGCCGTATTTTTTGGCGCAATGAACCATCTCTCTCACCTGGTCCTCAGGATTCTTTTTACTTTTCTCATCAATCAAAATAGGATTAAAACTGAAATAATCTGAAACCGAATATAAACTGCCTGAATAACCCGGATAATGAATAGGATTTACAAAGATCCAGTTAAAGCCCATTTCCGATGCCCTTTTGAAATGCGGTTTCCACTCGGTAAACTTTCCCGCCAGTATAGGAAACATATTGTAAATGATCATCTTACGCGGCTTCTTCATAATTACTCCTCTTCGATTAGCAGTAATTTTTTTCCGATATGCCATATCCTTTTTCCTACAGTATAAACTTATATCTCTTCTACAGGAAGGCCATAGGCCATCCACTCCTCAATCCCGCCTTTATATACCTTGACGTTCGGAAATACAAACAACTTTAATCCGACTGCAACTTTCTCAGATAAAGGGCAGTCTTTTGCCCTGCAATAAATAATAATCTTATCAGAAGACATATAAAGGTGCTGAATCCTGAACACAGTGTTTATATAATGAGCCCGGAAATAGCGCTTAGAGATAAAGAGATAAAGCCGTTAAAGGAAGGGTATTTTTAACAGAAGAGATAATGCCTGGGGTTATCAAGGTTCCCTTTGGCCCCGGAGGGCAAAAAGCATCCGGATTAGGTTTCATCAATAATATTCATTCGTACACTCCGAATATAAATGAACTTCATGATCCTGATAATTTCAACCAGTTAACCGGAACCCCTGGGTTTGGAGACATTATGGTAAGGGTAACAAAAGCAAGAGGAGATTGATAATAATCAATTCTCCTCTTTTTATTGGCGCAACGGGCGAGTTAAAGCAGTCATTAATGTGACGTAATTTCATCAATAAACAATTTATATTTACTCAGTTAGCACAATTTCTTTTTCAATCCTTGAAAAAACTTAAGTTTATTGCTAAATTAACCATCATTAATTACAATTATCTTCAAGTATGGGGAAA
>JAUVPO010000064.1 GCA_030598625.1 Deferribacteres bacterium
CTCTGTTGAACTTCCTCTCCCTGAACGAGCGCCAGTTGTTTGTCCAACCACTGCACTACAGGGTCTTGTACGCCGGGGTAAACGGCGCTTTTGTAGTCCGGGGGAACACGCCACAGAAGCGTGTAACTGCCGAGCCACTGCGATTCGATATCTTTAATGGAAACTTCTCTTGTATCCGTTCCGACTATAAACACGGCCGAATCTTTTTTAAACGCTATTAATGTCGCGTAGAATTTCCGTTTTTTCTTATCGTACAACTTTAATACCGAAGGTCTGTTTAGATGGAGCAGATTATTCAGGCTTCCAAGGCCGTTAAGGCAGCGTAAACCCTGTTTTTGCGCCTGCAGACAGACGGACGTATTTTTTTCAGGCTGATAGGCAATGCCCCATTGTTTGAACAGTCCCTGAAATGCCATCTGATTACTGAGATTTATCGGCTGGTTGTCAGGCCACTGCAGGTTATCCAGTGGTGCAGGTTCAACAGCAGGAGTCTCTTCCGTATTTTGCGTTACGGATTGCCGGGATTCATTCTTGAAATAGGCTGCCGCCAGAACGGCCCCTACGGCTATAATGAAGAGAACAGTCAATATCCATGCAGATACCCTGCGATAAGGGTTCTGTATCCCGGATTTGCCGAATACTTCACCGGCAGCCTTTGAAAGAGTCGATGTGTTGACCGAACTTTGCTCCTGCACAAATGTCCCGAGCAGGGCCCGGTCACACAGTACATTGATTAAACGGGGAATACCCCCACTTAATTTATACAGTTTATTAATGGTTGAATCGAGAAATATCTGATTTTGTAAACCGGCGACCGAGAGGCGATGCGCAACATAAGCGCCCACGTCCTTCCTGGAAAGGGAGTCCAGATGGTAACGGGCAATGATACGCTGTGATAATTGCCGCAGTTCCGGCCTGGACAGTTTATCTCTCAGCTCAGGTTGTCCCAACAAAATAATTTGAAGGAGCTTGCGTTGATTGGTCTCAAGGTTGGTCAACAGTCGTAATTGCTCCAGCACCTCGGAGTTGAGATTCTGGGCCTCGTCAATGATAAGCACTGATTTCCGGCCTTTGGAATGTGTGTCAAGCAAATAACCGTTTATCAGGTCTACGAATGTTTTTATGCTTGTATTGATCTCCGGATATTTAATGCCGAATTCGTCACAGATTGTCGCCAGCAGTTCCTCGACGGTTAATTTCGGGTTGATTATGAGCGCTATGGAGGAGTTTTCAGGTATTTGTTCCAGAAGGCAACGGCAGACAGTGGTCTTGCCCGTTCCGACTTCACCCGTGAGAAGGACAAAACCTCCGTCGCTGTTAAAACCGTATACCAGATGGGCCAATGCCTCCCTGTGTTGTTCACTCATGTAAAGGTAGCGCGGGTCAGGGGCGATTGAAAAGGGGGATTCTTCAAGCCCGAAATATTTGTTATACATTTAATATTTTAGAATACTCCAGGGACTAATCACAAGAATCAGAGAAACAATAACTGCAGGGTTCGAGGGTTGAGATTAATTTATGATCAGGACCATTTCCCTCTTTTATCGGTGACTGTTAAGCAGGACTTCAGTATTTTTAAAAATTCACTGCGCGGTATTTCACGGGCGCCGAGGCTTAGTAAATGTTTTGTTCTGAGTTGACAATCGATAAGTCTGAAATCCCATTTGATGAGCTGCTGGACAAGCGTTGTAAAGGCGACCTTTGACGCGTTGCTTTTTATTGCGAACATGGACTCGCCGAAAAACGCGGACCCGAGCGCTACTCCATAAAGCCCTCCAACCAGTTTTCCCTCAAACCAGCTTTCCACTGAATGGGCATAGCCTGCATTGTGGAGGCGGATGTATGCGTCGATCATTTTATCCGTGATCCATGTTTCGCCTTCGTTTTCCCGGTGAACGTCCGCGCAGCTCCTGATAACGGATTCAAAGGCGGTATCCATTTTAATTTTAAATATATTTTTTTTTATTAGTTGCCTGAGGCTTCTTGATATTTTCGTTTCACCGGGGAATAAAACGAGACGTGGATCAGGGGACCACCATAAAATGGGATTGCTTCCTGAATACCATGGAAATATCCCGGATGAATATGCAAGCAAAAGGCGGGATTCGCTGAGGTCGCCGCCTACGGCAAGGAGTCCGCTGTCTTCTGCAAGGTCAGTCGGAGGGAACACAGGTTCATCAGACAATTGAAAAACTGGCATTAGATTAAAAAAGTCAAAAATTCAGTGTAATAGTTATTTATGATTATATTTAAAAGTCAGCTTGTCTTTATCTGAATCAATATGAACTTTTCCGCCTTTTAAGAGTTTTCCGAAAAGGACTTCCTCTGTTAAAACAGCCGTTATCTCTGTCTGGATGAGCCTCCCTAAAGGTCTTGCTCCATTCTGAGGGTCGTATCCGTATTCGGAGAGCCGGTCCCTCGCATTATCTGAAAGAGTGATAACGACCTTTTTCCGGCTAAGCTGTTGCTGAAGTTCATGTATGAATTTGTCAACCACCTTTTTCATGATTTCCGGTGTAAGCGAATTAAATGTAATGGTGGAATCGAGCCGGTTTCTGAATTCAGCGCTGAACAGTTTGTTGATCGCGTCCTTCCCCTTTGACCTTGTATCCTTGATCCTGTCTCCAAAGCCTATTGAGATTTTTCCCATCTCGTTAGTGCCCGCGTTTGAGGTCATGATAAGAATTACGTTGCGGAAGTCGGCCTTTTTCCCGTTATTGTCGGTTAATGTAGCGTAATCCATTACCTGAAGCAGGATGCTGAAAATGTCCGGATGGGCCTTTTCAATCTCATCCATTAAAAGGACACTGTAAGGATGCTTTCGGACCGCGTCAGTCAGGAGGCCGCCCTGGTCAAAACCCACATAGCCGGGAGGCGCGCCTATGAGCCGGGCGACGGTATGTTTTTCCATGTACTCACTCATATCAAAACGGGAGAACTGGATGCCCAGTACGGATGCGACTGTTTTTGACACCTCTGTCTTTCCAACACCCGTAGGGCCGGAAAAAAGAAAAGAGCCTATGGGCCTGTCAGGCGCTCCGAGTCCGGCGCGTGACCTCTTTATCGAGGAGGCGAGTGAATGTATGGCTTCATCCTGACCGAATACCGCTTTTTTTAATTCGTCTTCCAGCTTTTTCAGCTTGTCCGTGTCGGAGGTTGAAACATTGCGTTTAGGTATCTTTGCGATTTTTGCGACAACGGATTCGATTTCAGTCTGTCCAACCGTCTTCTTGCGTTCATATAATGTTGAGAGCTTTAATAAGGCCCCGGCTTCGTCAATAACGTCGATTGCCTTGTCAGGGAGATATTTATCATTGATATGTTTTGCCGAGAGTTCAGCAGCTGCCCTTAAGGCTGTATCAGTATATTTCACTCCGTGGTGTTCTTCATAGTAAGACTTTAAGCCCTTAAGTATCTTAAATGTTTCATTTGCGTCAGGCTCGTAAATTTCTATTTTTTGAAAACGCCTTGAAAGTGCCCTGTCTTTTTCAAAATAATTTTTGTATTCTTCATAGGTGCTTGCGCCGATGCACCGTAGTTTGCCGGTATTTAAAATGGGTTTTAAAATATTGGAAGCGTCCATGGAGCCGCCTCCTGTCGCGCCCGCGCCCACAATGGTGTGTATCTCATCAATAAAAAGAATTGAGTCCGGAATAGCCTCGAGATTTTTAATGGTTGACTTAAGACGGGACTCAAAGTCGCCCCTGTATTTTGTTCCGGCAAGCATTCCTCCCATATCAAGCAGAAAAATACGGGCATTTTTCAGGATGTCCGGGACCTCGCCCTTATGGATTTTTAATGCGAGTCCTTCAACGATTGCGGTTTTCCCGACGCCGGGCTCCCCTGTAAACACGACATTGTTCTTTCTCCTCCTGCAAAGCACCTGCACTGTCCTCTTTAATTCTTGTTCACGTCCCACTAAAGGGTCAATATTGCCGTCCGCCGCTTTCCGGACCAGGTCAATGGTAAACTCTTTTAAAACATCTCCATGGGGAGGCTGTTTTTTCTTGGGAGCGAATTTTGTTTCAGAGTAAGTTTCTTCAATAAGATTATCAACTTCTTTTAATATCCCGTGAGAAATATAATTCAGGACATCAAGACGTGTAATGCCTTCCGACTGCAGGAAATGGACTGCATGAGAATCTTTTTCAAGAAATATGGCTGAGAGTATATCGCCTGAGTCGGCTTCCGGCTTTTCAGCTGACCTGATATGGTTTATAGCTGTCTGAAAAATCCTCTGAAAAGCAATGGTAGGTTCAGGATGGCCGTCTGAATTTTCAGGGAGTTTAGGGATATTTTTCCCGAAATGATTTTCAATCAATGACTTGATCTTTTCAATATTTCCTTTGCAGCCGGTTATAATCTCAATTCCCCATTCGTCATGAAGCACTGCGTATAATATATGCTCTACCGTAAGGTATTCATGCCGTCTTGCCTCTGCTTCCTTGATAGTAGCTTCTAATGTTATTTCCAGCTCTTTATTAATCATTCTTTCTCCATTGAACATTTGAGGGGGAAGCCTTTTTGCAAGGAAAGTTTCTGAACTTTTGCTGTTTTTGTTTCCGCGATATCACGTATATATACACCGGCAAGCGCCCTGCCGTTTTTATGGACATGAAGCATTATTTGAGCGGATTCTACAGGGGATTTATGAAACACTTCTTCAAGAATATTAATTACAAAATCCATGGTTGTATAATCATCATTGAGAAGGAAGACTTTATACAGAGGCGGAGATTTTATCTCCTGACTCTCTTTTACTTCAAGCCCTCCATCCGGGTTTAGTTCAAAATCTTCCATCATTGTCCTTTTTGTATATTCTAACTTGAAAAACAATTAAAGTGAAGAACCGGTTTTAGATCGGAGCATGAGAAAACCACGGTTTTAATGTCATGTGTTAAAATATTTCAGGTTATGGTTATGTATCAATCAGATCTTTTCACTTAAGGAGGACATATGTACACGGAAGTGCAAGTTATTGAAGGCGGTCAACTTATAAAGACAGAAAAGATGAAGCTGAAAATGGTGAAGGAATTTAGTGATGACATCACAATCTATGAAAATGAAGGAGGAAGAGCGGTCATATACTTTAAGAAAAAGAATGAGTATATCCTGATTTCCATTGAAATGGCATAGCCTTAATCTGTTCCACCGATTATTCCTTTTGTTTTGAGATATTCGGTATTATCCGCGGATTCAAGATAGATTCTTGCAAGCTCAAGAATATTTTTATAAAGGATAAAGTTCGAAGATAGTTCCAGGAATAATTCACTGTGCGTAAATTCAGAAGCAATCTTATAGGACTGTTGCCCCTGCAGCATATAATGATCGGAGAGGTCTGAACCGGGAACAATAATTCCGCTAAGGACAAACTCCTTTCCTTTTTTCCCTGATATGGCATATGGGAACATACTGAGCATGAAGAGGGTATAATCACCAATATGTTTGTGTACCTGAAATTCCCTGTCGAAACTTTGTGCGTTAATCAGCATATCCCCTTCAGCAAGCATGTCAGCTATATCGTCAAGACCTTTTCTTGAAGGACCTTTAATCTTATACAGATTGTCGGTATGAATGAATTCACAGAGGATTTCTTCTTCTATGTAATCCGTAATCAGGGAGTTCTCAGAGGGGTTTAATCTGAGCCCGAAATCCAGGGCGTTTCTGAAGAGTTCTCTTAAAGGGTGATCTCTCTCAATATTTGTCTTTCTTAACATAAAATCAACCTCTTTAGGCTATAAGGCGTCTTGTATGATCTTTTCGTATTATAAAATGGAAAACTTTAGCGCGATCAATTTCTTTCCGATATTTTTTCAGGATACGTAAAGACAGACACTTGATTTAATGGAACTGGAAATACTACATTGCAAAACTGTGGCGCTTTTGAGCTGTTGGACTATTTCAGGTAAGGTTTGAGGATTTGCCGTACGTTATCTATATCCTGTTTCAGCTGGGCGGAGAGATCTTCAACTTTTGCAAATTTCATTTCATCCCTGATCCTGCTGATAAAATTCACCTTGAGCGTCCTTCCCCGAAGCTCACCGTCAAAGTCAAGGATGTGTGTTTCGAAACTGAACTTCTTATCTTTAAACGTCGGGTTATGGCCTATATTTGTAGCGCCTCCGTACGTTTTTCCGTCAAGTTCAACCGTAACCGCATAAACGCCATCCTTTGGAAGGAGCTCGTTTGCGGTCATGAGATTGGCGGTCGGTGTGTTCAAAAGGCTTTTCCCCCTTTTTGCTCCCTCTATTACTATTCCCTCCACAGAGTAGTGTCTGCCCAAAAAGGCAGACGCTGTTTCAACCTTGCCTTTTGCAACAAGCGCTCTTATTCCGGAGCTGCTGAGAGTTGAACTGTTCATTTTGATTTCATTAACAATTGTAACGGTAAATCCGCATTCTTTACCAAGAGACTTTAACAGCTCGGGAGTGCCTTTCTTGCCCCTGCCGAATGAGTAATTAGAACCGATAAAAATTTCTTTTACTCCGAGAATATTGCAAAGAATGTCCCTTACAAAGTCTTCCGCTTTTATACCGGCGAACTTTTTTGTGAAATTCGCGCAGATGATGGCGTCAATCCCCGTCTTTTCTATGAGTCTTATTTTATCTTTATAGGTTGTAAGAAGTTTCGGGGACCTTTCAGGTGCAATAACTGTCAGAGGATGAGGGACAAAGGTAAAGACTATTGATGTCCCTTTCTTTTGACTTGCCCGCTCTTTAAGCATGCGGAAAATTGCCTGATGGCCGAGGTGAACACCATCGAAATTCCCAATTGTCAGGATCGGATAGGGCAACCTCTTTTTTACTTTCTCTATTCCGTCAATTAATCTCACAAAAAGTCCCGCCTGTGTAATTGAAATTCTTAACGTGTCTTTTCATTAAGTTATTATTTGTTTAATATGAAAGGATTTTTAATGTTATAAATTATATTTTATCTTGACAATTCTGTTATATCTTACTAAAATTCCATAACGGTCGCAATGGGTTTGGAAAAAAAATTGCAGTTCAGCGTTAAGTAAATAAAAAAAATGGCATTTCATTTTGGCAAATCTCAGCGGATAACGTTCCGCTGTAAGGGGGTCTTGGAATAATGTCAAAGCAAAGTGTTTCAATTTTATTGGCGGATAGCGACCTTTCCGATATTGATATTATCAAGTCCAATTTGTCCGCTTATGATGATATTAATTTTAATTTTGATACGGCACGGTCAGACACTGATACCCTTGATAAAGTGGAAGGCAAAAAGTTTGATCTTGTATTGATGAATCAGGACCCTCCGGGCATAAATGGAATTAAAATGCTTAAAGAGATTAGTGAAAGAAAATTAGGCATGCCAGTCATAATGATTGTTGCGGTGGGAGAAGAAAAACTGGGTGTTGAGGCAATGGATAAAGGCGCCTATGATTATTTAACGAGGGAAGAAATTAAAAACCAGTCTTTGAATAGGGCCGTATACAGGGCGATTCAGAGAAAGAAACTGGAAAATGATATCAAGGAATCACTGGTAAAATTAGAAAAGCTGGCAATAAGGGACGGACTTACGGGATTGTACAATCAGTTTCACTTGCGGGAAGTAATAAAAAATGAATTTAAAAAGGCAAAAAGGCATTTGCAGCCCATGTCCTGTATGATGCTTGACCTTGACCACTTTAAATCAGTAAATGATAATCACGGTCATCAATTTGGTGATTATGTCCTTGCCCAGTCCGCCGGGATTTTAAGAAGTATTGTCAGAGATACGGACTTTGTTGCCCGGTATGGCGGGGAGGAATTCTTCGTTATCCTTCCCAGTACAAATTTGAAAGGCTCTTTTATTCTGGCTGAAAGGATACGTGTAGCTTTTGCAAATAATGTATTCAAAAAAGATAATATTTCAGAGCTTGTTACGGTAAGTATAGGAATATCGTCTACCACGGATAATAATGTATTGAATGATGAAGATTTGATTGCAAACGCTGACAAATCCCTGTATCGCGCCAAGTGGAGAGGAAGAAATAATGTATGTACCTTTGAAGAGGCTGAAGTAGAGGAGGCGATTACGATAAGGGAAGAATTTCAGAAGATGGAGGATTTTTACAGCAGGCTCAGAAACATTAATGAAAACATAAAAGAAAACTGTATTGAATCCACCCATGACATATTACGTGAAATTGAAAAAGGATGGGATTACATTAACGAACATTCCATTAGAGTCAGCCGTTATACTGAAAAATTGACAAGAGAGTTATTAATGGCCGGCGAAGACATAAATATAGTCAAACGCGCTGCCTTACTGCATGACATAGGCATGATCGGAATTAATTCGGATATATTGAGGAAAAGGGACAAATTGACAACCATAGAATATAATGCAATAAAGAGACACTCCAATATCGGCGTGAAAATAATGGAAAAGACAAAGTTGTTTGAAAAAGAACTTCCGATAATCCTTTACCATCACGAAAGATTTGACGGCAGCGGCTATCCCCATAGATTAAAGGGGGATACTATCCCTTACGGGGCGAGAATACTGGCCGTTGCCGAAGCGTATGATGTTATGATGTCGAACACGGATTATAAAAAAGCCGTTTCTCCGGAGAACGCTATCGCGGAGCTTAAGGAATGTGCCGGCACACAGTTTGATCCTCATATAGTCGATACTTTTGTTAAAATCGTCGATAAAGAGCATTAAGTTAATAGTCGAACCTGTTTGCAACAAAGAATTTTCGCTCCTTCGATTAGTAAAGACCTTTCCTGTAATCAATTCATCGAATCCTTTTTTATCAGCTTAACAGGAGATTAACCATAAAAATTTATAGTAGAATATGAATTATCTTTGTGATCTTATAACTAACAAGGTAAACCAACATGAAAACAATCGCATTTTGTGGAAGCCCCAGAAAAGACGGTAACACTGAAGTGCTGTTGAGAGAGACAGTAAGGGGAATACAAGATACCGGATTAAATGTTGAAATATTCAATCTTAATTCAATGAATATTATGCCGTGTCAGGATTGCGGCGGTTGCAATGAGTCCGGGGAGTGTATTTGTC
>JAUVPO010000243.1 GCA_030598625.1 Deferribacteres bacterium
GTACATCAGGGTTGCCGTAAAAACCCGTAACCATAACGAAATATTGTTGAAGGAGCTTGCAAAATTATGCGCGGCGTGGTGATAGCAGGAACGCACAGCGGTTGCGGCAAGACTACGGTTACGCTTGGAATGCTTGCCGCCTTCATGAAAAAGGGTTATAAGGTCCAACCTTTCAAGGCAGGCCCTGATTTTATCGACGCCGGTCTGCACAGGCTCATCACGGGAAGATACTCGATAAATCTTGATTTGTGGATGTGCGGCAGGGATTATGTGAAGGAATGCTTTGCAGGACGCTCGGCAGACGCCGACATAGCTGTTGTTGAGGGGGTGATGGGCATGTATGACGGCAATCTCAGCAGTGTGGACCTGGCTGATGCGCTCGGCCTGCAAGTGGTTCTTGTTGTAGACGCATATGGTATGGCTGAGAGCGCCGGCGCGGTTGTGAAGGGGTTTGTTGAATATCAAAAACAGGAAACAGGTAACCGAAACTGTGTGGGCTCATTGCAACATACCCCTAAATTGGCAGGCGTGATCTTTAACCGTGTAGCGTCAGACAGGCATTACAAAAGACTCAAAGACAGTGTTCAGGATGTCCCGGTTTTAGGGTTTTTGCCGAGGAGTCCGGATTTTAAAATCCCCCACCGGCATCTTGGTTTAAAGGTAGCGGAAGAAACCCCGCTGGATTCAAGCGGTATAGATAAACTTGCGGATGTGGTCCTGGAATATATTGATATTGAAGCAATAATACAGGGGGCGGAAGTAAAAGAAAACGTGCCAGATGAAAGAGCGGAAAAACATGAGACTTTTTCTTACTCGAACCCTCATCTTATTAAAATCGCCGTTGCCCGCGACAGGGCGTTCTGTTTCTACTACGAAGACAACCTTGATATGTTGAGAAAGGCGGGCGCAGAGATTGTTCATTTCAGTCCTCTGTCGGAGAGTAAAATCCCTGATGATGCTGATGCCGTGTATATAGGCGGCGGTTATCCTGAACTTTATGCCGAAGAGTTGTCTGAAAACAAATTAATGCTGGAGTCCGTAAGGGATTTTTCAAATAAAGGTATGCCGGTATACGCGGAGTGTGGGGGGTTGATGTATCTGACAGAAGGCATTTATGATTTTTATAGTAAGTTTTACCCTATGGCAGGGGTTTTCCCTTTTAAATCAAAAATGAAAAAAACAAGATCAAGCCTTGGGTACAGAGAGGCTGTGCTGAAGGAAAATACCTTCCTGGGAGGGGAAGGCACTATCATCAAGGGGCATGAATTTCATTATTCGGAAATAGCAGATAGCGCGGTCACCTCGCTCATGCAGCTTTCACGAATTTATTCTGTTAAAGACGGTTCGGGGAACTATATTTATGATGAGGGCTACAGGGTAAAAAATACCATCGGCAGTTATATACATATACATTTTGGAAGCGATTCCCGGATTGCGGATAATTTTATCGGTTACGTAAAGGAGCATCATGGAGCTTATTCTTCTTGCAGGACACGGCAGTCCAAAAAATAATGCGAACAATCTTGAACATGTTGCAAGACTGCTGCATGAGATGATTCATCCCGAATGCGATAAAGAATGCGTGAGGGTCGCATATCTTCAGTTTGCAAAACCCGGCATCATGGAGGCTATTGCAGCCTGTATCCACGACGGGGCAAAGAAGCTGATCGTTCATCCGTATTTCTTAAGCAACGGCATGCACGTATCAACGGACATCCCCTCCATAATCAGGGAGGCGGGAGAAAGGTATCCTGAGGTTGAATTTATCTATACGGCCCCGCTCGGTGTCCATAATAAAATGGCCCAGGTAGTGCTTGAAAGGATAGAGGGCGCTTCCGGCTTAAAACCGGAGGGGATAGAACAGAAGAGTTTTGAAATAATCTCGGATGAGGTCGATTTAAGCGATCTGCCTGCGGAAATGCAGCCGGTTATGAAACGCGTGATTCATACTACTGCTGATTTTGAGTATAAAAGCAGCCTCATATTTCATCCGGACGCGGTGAAGGCGGGAATAGACGCGATAAAGGCCGGCAAAGATATCCTTACAGATGTTGAAATGGTGAAAACAGGCATCAGCAAGAAAATGCTTCAGGAATGGGGAGGGAAAGTTATTTGTAATATTCAGAGACCGGAGGCCGGGGGCGGAGGGTCGGAAAATAGAACAAGAGCTGAAATTGGGATTGAAGAAGCGTTAAAGAAAAACAGCAATATCGGGATCATAGCTATCGGCAATGCCCCAACCGCGCTGCTGAAAACGATAGAGGTTATTAACAGTACAGATTATGGACAAAGGATAAAGGATAAAGGATTTCTTGTAATCGGCGTGCCTGTTGGTTTTGTGAAGGCCCTGGAATCGAAATCCTTGCTTGCCGCCCAGGACTTCCCTTTTATAACGAATATAAGCAGAAAGGGAGGATCGACCGTGGCAGTGGCAATTGTGAATGCTCTGCTGAAGATGGCGAAAGGAGGTGATGAACAAAGAGATAGTTAACAGAAGAATCTATTAATAAAAAATTGAAGGAATGAGAATGTGGAAAGGGGTGAGGATCCCCTGCTGTCCCGCAACTGTGATGGGAACGAAAGCCGATTAGACCACTGGTCCTAATGACCGGGAAGGTTGGCAAATAGGAAGCCCTAAGCCAGGAGACCGCTTATTCCTGAAACCTCGACGAAAGGAGAATAGTATATATGAACAAAAAGAGAAAGACAGTTTTAGCTTTATCAATAATGAAATTCAGGAGAGTACCAATGAGAATTTGCTTTGCTGTCCTTACGCTGGTTGTATTACTGTTGTCAGGAGCTAAAGCCCATGCCATGCACATATCAGAAGGGATACTACCCTTTAACTGGGCCGCGCTATGGTTTGCAGTTGCCATGCCTTTTGTTGTTTACGGTATAATGAGGCTTAAAAAAATATCGAAAACAGACCTGTCTGTTAAACCTCTTGTGGGACTGATGGCGGCGGTGGTTTTTGTTATTTCCTGTATGCCGATCCCGGTTCCGACAGCCGGCACATGTTCCCATCCCGGAGGCACGGCAATCCCTGCTATATTAGTCGGTCCAACGATTAGCGTTCTTGTTACGGCAGTTGCCCTTCTTATACAGGCGCTTTTTCTTGCACACGGGGGATTGAGCACCTGGGGTGCAGACATAGTATCAATGGGCGTTATGGGTGCATTTACGGGTTTTGCCGTATTTAAGCTTTTGAGAAGGTTTAACGTGAGCCTTGCAATATCAGCCTTTTTTGCGGGGGTCCTTTCTGACTGGGCAA
>JAUVPO010000100.1 GCA_030598625.1 Deferribacteres bacterium
AATCTTTCTAATGAAAAAATGATCTGTTTGATTTCTGTTATTTTTTTGTTTAATCCAAACAATACACTTCCTGGATTAATATAATTTTCCCGTTGTCATACGGTTCGGTAAGTTTCAGTGTTCCCGGCTGTCCCCACCGGATGTGTTAATTTAATTGACATTGTTATTGTTTTAGTGTTAATATATTAAACGCTTCTGGGGTGACTCAGCACCGCACAATCAAGAATTTAACACAGATTTCTTAGATGATATTTTTATAAATATCATTCCTTAATACGCAATAGAAATATTTTGTGCGGTATATTCGCATCCTATATAAGACCTTAACATATCAGTTTTTAACAATAATCTAAATGGAGCGATTTTTTCGTCCTGCATATTACTGCAGGGGATTGGTTACAGAAATCACTCAATTTAGGATTAATTAAACCTCAATAGTTCATATGAAAAAATTTATTTTACTTATTTGTTATTTATTATCAATTATGTTACCGGGATGTGGAAGTAGCAATAGTGATAATAATGGTGTGTCCGATGAACAAGTTGAACAAACAGAAGCAAAAAGGTTTGGTACTTATTGTCAGGAAGATTTTCAAAACAACTGGTTAAATTGGCTTCCCTCGTCCTGGAAACGCTGCAAAAGGTTTAACGACCAGCTAAGTAAAACCGATTACGGAGTCTTCTACCATAGTCTCCACGACGCTAAACCGTACCTTGAAAACATCGAGGACTATTTGGGTGCCGACAGTGTAGACCTGCTCTATTTGAACACTCACGGCAGTGCATGGGAAGACAATGCTGTATGGCAAATGTGGAATCAGGATACACGTTCTGAATCAAGCAAAATGCGTCTTGGGGATGATAACGCCGGACTGAGTCTTTTGGCTTCCTTCGCTTGCAAAACTCACATGATTGACAACAGAACGTGGATACGCTGGAATTCAATTTTTAGAGGTGGTCTCCGGTGGACCGGCGGAAGTCATGGCACCTTCTGGAGCTACAGTACCACGGAAGATATAGGCGCTGATTTCGCGGCCAATCTCCAGATAGGCGTTCCATTATCGACTGCCTGGGATGATGCGAATAAGGATTGGATGTTGTCAAACGACAGAGCCGTGCTTGCTACAGGAACGGATGAAGCAGATTGTTATACGAGAAGAGACCTTATGAACTGGCAAAATTTCAAAAACTACCCTCGTCTCAGGGACAATCAGATCCAGTACTGGTGCTCGTTGCGTTGGTCCGGTCTCGACCCGGAAGATACAGATTAGTCAATCATGAGATAAGGAGGTCACATGAAAGGTATAACTACCCCAAAAAATATAAAGCTTTATTTGTGGATATGTCTGGTTGTTGTTGTCCCATTTTTATCAGTCTCCGCATGGACTGCAGACTTTCCTCAGCGCAAGGCTTCGGCAAATCGCTCGGCTAAAGAAGGTCTTGGTCGTCATAAAGTATCTTTACTGAAACGCATGCGCGGTCCGGGCCATGAGGCCCTGGCAAACAGGCTTGTAAAACAGTTTGCAAATAAAAAGATAGCTGCCAACACACTAGGCAAGGCAAAAAAAGACATACAAAAAAACCGTACAACTGTAATGGGAGATCACTGGTATCTCCAGGCATACGGTGACGGGACCAGTGCCAGATACCATAATTTTAAGTACATTGAGAGCAATTTAGATAGGGGAAGGCCTGTCTCTGAGCGTATGTCCGAACGAGAACTGGAGAGACTTGGGCGAAAGTTCATTAAGGAAAATTTAAGTGATTATATACAGCTTGGTCCAAACGAATCTCTTGTTCCATCGTTCACGGAATTCCAGATCGCAAGTTTAAGTGAGGCTATAGAAGGCGCTCCTGTTCAGGAAAGAGTCCATGCCAATACAGTTGTCTTCACAAGGACTGTTGACAATGTCGATGTCCTCGGACCAGGATCAAAAGTTGCCGTGACCTTTGCAAATGACGGAAATACCGTTGCATTCTCTTTTGACTGGCCTGAGTACGACCATACGGATAAATCTCAGAAAGTTCTGCCCTTATCAGAAATTAAGAAACGGGGCTGGAATCTATCTACCGTTAATCTGGATTCAACTGATGTTCAGATAAAACGTTTTGATTGTGGATATTTCGACGCCGGGCACAAACATGATCCTGATGCATATATTCAGTCAGGATGCGTTTATCATACAATCGAGCATAAAATTATTGACCATGCTCTATATAATATGGGCAGAAAGTCAGGACGTGTAATGCGTGCAGTTGTTGATGTCATTCCAGCCGGTGAACCGGTAGCGCCTGACAGGAATTGGTCACAAGTGATGAAGATGCATGGACAGCCTGAGCAGAGAGTTCCCGCTCCACAAAATCCACAGAAAAAAGAGAGTTAACTATTGATATCAGTGCTGAATTTCATGAAGCTCTTTATCATAAGAAATTCTTATTACAGCAACAACTGATTTTCCTCTGACCTTGACTCGCCGATACTGGTCACATAGATTGCGGGCTGACTTTTAACCGGACATTTCGTCTCACATATTCCGCAGCCGATGCATAATTCAGGATCGACCCTTGGCTGATGAACATGTTTCTCCCTCCCCTTCCTGTCTTTTACTTTTACAGTTTCAAACCAGACGGCCTTTTTCGTCGTCGGACAGACTTCTTCGCATACAATGCAGGGAATTGAATGCGCATAGGGCAGGCATCTGCTTTTTTCTATAACTGCAAGACCTAATTTTATTTTTACTTTTTCTTCCAGACGCAACTCACTGATTGCCCCTGTTGGACAGACCTGGCCGCACAGCGTGCACCTGTATTCGCAGTATCCTATTTTAGGGACAAGCATAGGCGACCATATCCCCTCAAGCCCTGCTTCGAGTAATGCAGGTTGCAAGCCATTGGTAATGCATACCTTCATGCATTCACCACATTTAATACACCGTTTTAAAAATTCTCTTTCCCCAAGAGCGCCGGGCGGTCTGATTAATTTAGCAACAAAGGTGTTTGAACCGGCAAGCGGGGTTATTTTGAACAAAGGCACAGTCACTGCACCCGCAAGCGCTGAGGCGATTACCCTTCTTCTGCCAAGGTCAATACCTCTTCCACTTTCAATTGCCTCCTTATCAGAATTGGATGCAGAGGGGTTTTTTGTTCCGAAGCCGAAACTTACCGCATTTTGCGGACATATGTCGTCACAATTCAAGCAATACATACATTCCGTTCTTTTCCAGTCCTCTTTTCTGTCGGGATCCGCTTTTCCCTGGCACACGGAAGCGCATATTCCACATTCATTGCATCCTTCACTCACCGACCTTTTAAGAAGTGAATATCTTGAAAGCAGTCCGAGAAGGGCTCCAAGGGGGCAAAGGTGCCTGCACCAGAACCTTCTTTCCGAAAGATTCAATCCGAGTATAATAAAAAAAAACAATCCTATGAATAATCCCTGATTAAAATAAGGCTGTTTGAAAGACAGTATGCTATCTTTTAATACAGAGTAGACGGATTCCGATATGTCTACAGCTCCTTTTGGATTTAATTCGTAAATGGCGTCAAAAAAAGCCCTGACGCTGTAATTAAACATGGGATAAATACTCAGAGAAAACGACCTGATAAGCAGGGATATTGGATCTAAAATACCTACAAGCTGAAGCGTGAAGACTGAAGATATGACGAGAAATATGAGAATATAGTATTTTATTCTGTGCCAGTTTCTGCCTCTGGTATCAGAACGCCTGTTTTTTAATGAGGATGTTATATTGTTAAGGGTCCCTAATGGACAAATCCATCCGCAGAACACCCTTCCCAATATAATAGTTACAACAATGGTGATAATAGAAAAATAAAACGCCTTCTGAATCGCGTGCGAAGAAAAAAAAGTAGTGATAAAAACAAGTGGGTCGAATTCAAGGAAGAGTTTAACGGGATAACCAAGTTTATCAGTTCCTTTTGATTCCGTTTGAATAAAGAGAAAAAGAAAAAGCAGTAAGAATATTCCCTGTGAAACTCTCCTCAGATTTTGCATGAATTAGTCTGAAATTATCTCAAACCCTATATTTTTATTCTTTTTATATTGATTTTCGTTAAATCCATTGTGCCAAGGCCCGACTCGGCTGCAATCTTTACATATCCGAGGTCAGATCCTTTCATCCCGAAAAGCGTTGCCCCAAAAGAATCAACTGCAACCTGATCAACACCGACAATAACCGTATTCAACTTTTTAACATCATTAAGGTTTCCTCCCTGCGGCCCGTTTGCGGTCAGTATGCGCACTGCATCGAGAACAGTGAGAGTCGGCTTAATGACCATTGAAAGATCGACAAGACTCTGGTCCAGCTTCTGGTGTATACGATCCCTTGAACCTCCCATAACACCCATCCAGTTTTTCATTGACATTGTCAGTTTTGCAAGGCCGTGATGTTTCGCAACGGGAATATTTATTATCTTATCAGCTTCAAATATCTCTTTATAAAGAGGCCAGGTTTTAAGGGCCTCACCGTTTATCTTCATATCCCTGAATTTTCTGTCATCAACATAACTTACAACCGCGCCTGCCGCACTTGCAGCTCCGGCAATTCCACTCTGCACATAGCACCGTCCCGGATCATTAACTGACCTGTCAAACACCTTCACCTTTTTTGCGCCCGCTTCATAACAAAGACCTGTAACCGTAGCAACCACCTCAGGATTTGAATTAGCTGCCTGCTCAGGCAGCCTGTCCCATGCCATGTTGGGTTTTATAACAACAATATCACCCCTTGATATGAATTTTTTTATCCCGCCAAAGGCATCAATGGCAGCCTTTGTAATCTTTGAAGGTGATATACCGGTTGCAACTACAAGTGCCGGTTTTACAGAAGCTTCCGCATCATTAAATAGTTCATCAAGTTTATTCGGGACAGTAAGACCAATGCCTGAGATCCCTGCTAATTTCAAAAATCTCCTTCGATCCATAAAGACCTCCTGTATTGCCACCGTAATAAGTGTACGTTTTAAACGGTTCGATCGGACTAAATCCAAAAAACACACTATTTGGATTGAATTGTAGAACTATATTTTAATTATATCAAATAAAGAATTAGAGGGGATTGCAGGGTTTATGAACCTTTTCTGAAACTCTTTGCAAATTCCAGATAATTTCGAGGCGGGTCTAAAAGTTCAACGCCTATGCCGTCATAAGAATCATTTGTTTTTGTTATCCTGCTGACTTTAACCGGGAGGTTCAATAGCTCTTCTTCAAGAGGGATAATTATTTCAAATGTTGAATTAAAAGGAAAACACATGTCCCGCGTTTTAATAAACATGCCGTTTTCCGAAAGATTGGTAACAGTACCTGTATAGTCCACGTTGTCACAGGAAAATTTTATATTTATATTTGAGGGCTTTCTCTCGGAAGTTCTTTTCTGCATATTTATTATTAAAACTAACCGGATTCAGCAAGAGGATTAATTAAAGTTTTAAGTGTTGGAAAGGTCCTGTTTTCTCTTTTTTTCTAACCAGATATCGTAGGCATACTCTAGGATCTCGCTCTTGGCCTCTTTATCCATCTCGGCAACTTTTATCCCTGCAAGATATTTAGTTTCAAGATGTTCATTCCATACGATATCACCTGTGACAGGAATAAATATATCTTTATAAGGATGCCTTACTTTTAACTCGATAGAGCCTTCTAATTTAAGATCAACGTCTTCTGACTCAAAACAAAACCCGTCGCGGGAAAAATTTATTATTGTGCCTGAAGAATATTCGCGTGATTCTCGGTCGGATTTAAATTCTACATTAAGGGGAATGTTGAATCTTTTAAATTTTCTTCGTTCTGAATCCATACCTTAATCCTTAGATTAAAGGTGTAGTATACCATTTTTCCAAATAATTTGTTCCCCACAGACAAGTCTCTTCTAAAAGAATGTCACACAATTACTACTGAATCGTCATCTCCGTACACATTGGGAACATATTTGTCAGCCACCCAATCATTCTCCCAACGATTATTATCAATCAGATACCTGAACTTGTATTCTCTGTCGCGGTTTAATTTCAACGTTGTCTTAAAGTCACCGTTTTTAAGTTTCTTCATCCTGGTCTGATTTAAATTCCAGTTATTGAAATCACCGACAATTGCAACTGTTTTGGCGTCCGGAACTGCCTGTTTTGGCAATCTGAAAGTAACGTTGCACGCAGGAACAGTCTTAAGATACTGTTTATTAAGGCTTATTGTCTGTACAGATTCCACGGTTTTTTTAAAACGTTTACTGCTTGCTTTAGCAATTATTTTAGACGCTTTCTTAATCATCTTTTTCATATCAGTCTCCTGTAATATTTATATTTCTTTAACCTGTTACGAGGTATAAAATTATTTCAATTGAATCTTTCTTCTTTTCACGGATTGAATAATCAGGACGTCCATGTTCGGAAGAATAACAGCGTATCATTATATGCCAAACAAAAAAATACTTCAACCCTTAGTCGCTTTTTTTTGGGAGTGCGCCGATGAACAAATTACGCCCATGGAGTGCCTCCATCGACAATGCTGTATTCATTCCACATAAACCAGTTGCCCGTATCCTGAAGAAAGTCGTATGTGTTAGAAAAAATATCATAATGCTGCTCCTCTTCTTTTATGAGTTTTTCAAAGAGAGTTTTTTCCTTTTCCGATACAGCTTCTGATAACAGTTTTCTGTAGAACTCGACCCCTTCTTTTTCCATTTGCATTGCTATCTTAAAAGCTTCAAGCTCATCCGAAGTCGCCTCAACACTCTTCATCATTTCATCTTTCATAGTCTCGAAAATCGTTCTGATATTTTTCATTGGATGCACGTCTTCAATATGAATATCAATTCCTTTTAAAAGCCGGGTAACAATATCAAGATGGCGTTTTTCATCTAATGTTATTGTCTCAAACATCTTCTTGCCGGCTGGATATTTCATCTTTGCAGCTGCCTCGGTATAAAACTTGATTGCATCTGTTTCCATCTTTATTGCGATTTCAATAGCGGTTGTCATATTCTTACTTTGCCTCCGGTTTATAAACATCAAGGA